>JALOQY010000311.1 GCA_025459285.1 Planctomycetota bacterium
GCCGTGAAGTGGGCCTGTTCGGTCCTGAAGGATCCGGCGGAACTCCTCTCCGGTGGCACCGCACTGCCACTCTCGGCCTTCGACGACAAGAGCCCGGAGGGCAAGCGGCTGCTCGCCTCGGCGCAGCAGCTCCTCGTCTACCTCGGGAAGAAGGACGCGAAGGCCATCGCCGTGGATGACGTGGCCGACACCGCGAAGATCTTTGCCCAGACGAAATTCAACGGCGACGGGGTGATCCCCGCGGACGCCTCGGACGATGCCGCGGTGAACGCGGTCGTCGCGGACATCATCTCCTGCGTGGGGTCGCTCCCCGACCGCAGCGGGAAACCCGGCGTGGACGAATCGCTTGTGACGAGGTTCTTCGCCGAGGCGGAGGCCTTTTCCGGCTGGCATGCGAAGGCCGAGGCCGACGCGGCGAACGTCTTCCCGCTCGGAGACGCCACGGTGGGGGCCTTCGCGGCGGTGGAGGGCGTCAAGGCCAAGATCGACGACTTCTTCGCGCGCTGCCGCCTCGCGGCCTTCGACGCCCGCGCTCTCACCGCGCTGAACCGCGAGGAGAAGGAGTACTTCGCCCTCGCCGCCAAGGACCTGACGATCACCCTCGACGAGCTGTCGGGCTTCCCCCTGGCGATGATCGCCCCGGAGAAGTCCCTGTCGTTCGCGGACGCACTGAACCCGGCGTGGGCCGGCCGGATCGCGAAGTTCGCCTCCGACGTCGTGAAGCCTCTCCTCGGCGAGCGGACGGAGCTCTCGCCGGTCGAATGGGACGCGATCAAGGCGAAGTTCGGCCCGCACGCCTGCTGGCTCGCCGGCAAGGCCGGGGCGGCCGCGGAGAAGCTCGGTCTCCCCCGCGTCCGGGAGATCCTCGGCGGCGGTTCGAAGGGGGCGATCCTCGCGCTCATCGCGCAGGACAAGGCGCTCGAGGACAAGGCCGGTGCGATCGACGCCGTGGACCGGCTCCTGCGCTATCACCGGAGCCTCGCGAAGCTCCTCGTGAACTTCGTGAACTTCCAGGACTTCTACACGCGCGCCGACCGGTCGGTGTTCCAGGCCGGCACGCTCTTCCTGGACCAGCGCAGCTGCGAGCTGTGCCTGCGCGTGGACGACGCCGGGCGGCACGCGTCACTGGCCGGCCTGGCGAAGACCTACCTCGCCTACTGCGACCTCACGCGGCCGGCCAGCGGGGAGAAGATGACGATCGCGGCGGCCTTCACGGCCGGCGACTCCGACAACCTGATGGTGGGGCGTAACGGCATTTTCTACGACCCGAAGGGTCGTGACTGGGACGCCACGATCACCAAGGTCATCGAGAATCCGATCAGCGTCCGGCAGGCCTTCTGGTCCCCGTACAAGCGGTTCATCCGGATGATCGAGGAGCAGGTGGCCAAGCGCGCCGCGGCGGCGGAGGCGGCTTCCACGTCCAAGCTGGAGACCGCGGCGGCGTCCGTGGCCACGGCCGACCAGCCGGCGAAGAAGCCCGCGGAGCCGAAGAAGCTCGACGTCGGCGTGGTGGCTGCTCTCGGCGTGGCGGTGGGAGCCATCGGGGCGGCGATCAGCGCGCTCGTCACGGGGCTCCTGCAACTCCAGACCTGGCAGATCCCCCTGGTGTTCGTCGGGATCATGCTCGCGATCTCCGCTCCCTCGGTGGTCATCGCCTGGATCAAGCTCCGGCAGCGCAACCTGGGTCCGATCCTCGACGCGAACGGCTGGGCGGTGAATACGAAGGCGCGGATCAACATCCGCTTCGGGGCGTCGCTGACCCGCGTGGCGAAACTGCCGAAGGGCAGCGCGCGCGACCTGCGCGACCCCTACGCGCCGTCCCGGGTTCCGCTGCTCGTCGGCCTCGCGATCGTCCTGTGGGCGTTCTACAAAGTGGAGTCCCTCGCCGCGATGATGTGGGAGGGGAAGAAGACCCTGGCCCAGCAGTTCGACTCCTCCCTGAGCTACCTCGTGCCGGTGTTGTTCCTCGCCGCCGTCTTCTTCCTGTGGAAGATCGGCAAGGCCTATCGGCTGCCGAAGTTCCTCACCGGCTTCTTCGTCTTCCTGCTTCTCGCGCTCAGCCTCTGGAACTTCGGCGCGATCGAGAGGTTCTTCCCCGGGAAGATCCCGCAGACGCCGTGGGTGAAGCACCGCGTCGAGGCCGGCACCGCCCCCCCGGCCCCCGCGCCGGTGGAGCCCGCGAAGTAGCCGGATGGGCGGGGCCGGGGACCGGCATCCCTGGTCCCCGGAGCCGCTGCTCGATCCGGCGCAGGTGTCGGCGATCGTCGGCGCGCGGTTCGCGGGGCTCCGCCCGGTCGAGGCCACATGGCTCGGGAGCGGCTGGGGGCTCGAGGCGTTCCTCGTGAACGGCGCAAACCGGGGCCGCCCCTCAGAGGCGGTGAAGCGATCCCGCGCGGCCTCCCGTCCTCGCCGCCTGCGGCGGCGGGCGCCTGCGGCGCACGCTCTCGCGAAGTCTCCTTACGGCGCGGAGATTCTGATGGTGTGTAGTACAGCCTCTCAGCGCAGCGCGCGGCGGAGTTCCGGGAGGTCCTCGCGCAGGGAGGCCTCGGCGCCACCGGCCTCGGCGGTGACGACGGTCCGGCCCTCCACGCGGACCGTCACGAGGTAGAGGTAGGGTCCCTCGGCCCGATCGACCCGGAAGAGGAACTCCCAGGCGGGGCGGTCGGCGGGACCGGTGATCGTGGAGGACTCGGGCAGTTCGTAGCCGCGGCCGGCGACGAGCTCGTTCTGCACGGCTTCCCGCCAGAACTCGAGCATCCCCTCCGGCGGGTTCTCATGGCTCCGGACGATCAGCCGGTTTCCGTCGGAGGAGACGGCGGAGAGGGGGGTGTCGCCGGTCGTGCGCACCGTCACGTAGCCGGCCGGGACATCGGGACGGGCCCTGCGACCGAAGCATGCCGCCAGCAGCAGCGCGGGGATCGCGGCGCACAGGATCGCTGTCGCCCGCTTCACCGCGCACCTCCGGAGAGGCCGAGAAGGCGTTCGAGGGAGAGTTCGGAGAGCCACGGGAACGGGAGGGCCTGCGGCCGGACCGGCGCATCTCCCACGGGGACGAAGGTGGGGACGAGCGTGCTGAAGGCCACACGGTCCCGGAGCACGGCGAGTTTCCCCTCGAGGCTCTTGATCTCCGTGCGGATCCGGGTCGGTTCTTTCTCCACCGCAAGCGTTTCCTCCACGCCGACGATGCGCGCACCGACCTCGCCTGCGACTGCGGGACTCACGGAGGGGAGGACCACCGGACCCGTGGCGCGGACGGCAGTCGGCTGAGTTCCTGCTGACGCAGCACGGTCCCGACCGGGACGACGGACGGCTGGCTCTCCGGCCCGGATCAGGCCCTCCAGTCCAGTCCGACGTCCGCCTCGACCCGCAACCGCTCCGCCAGTTGGCCTGCGTGGTGCTGTACGTGGCGGACGCTGAGCAGCAGGTGGTCCAGCTTCGGCATGCGATACCACCAGAAACCGGAGTCTGCCGATCCGAGATCCATCCTGTCGAGCGTCGGGTCCACCAGCGCGTCCACGCGGCCGAGATAGCGGAGGACGTCGGCCCGCGCGTACGGCTCGCCGCTCTTCGGGAGGTCGTGGGGAGGCCAGGGGAGGCGGCCGAGGAACTGCGATTCCTCGCGGTGGCCCTCCCATGGCGCGAAGTCGGCCTCCGATGGCATGAGGTAGAGGTGGCCGTAGAAGACCGCATGGTAGGCCACGCGCCACGTCCGGTTCACGTGCCGTTCCGAGAGCCACAGTTCGTCGGGGCACCGTTCGACCGCTGCTCTGAGCATCGCCAGTGCGGCATGGTACTGCCCCTTCAAGGCCGCCTTGATGTCCATGGCGAGAGGGTAACAGCACGAGCAAGGCTCTTCCTGTCGGGAGACGTGGCCGGGGAAACCGGTGCACCGACCCCGGGCCGATTCTCCGGGTCAGCAATGCGTGAACGTGCCGGTGACCCTGGGTGTTCTCGGCCCACGCGGCCTCGCAGTCGAAGACCTTCACGCCATCCCCGGCGGCCCTCGTGGAGTCCCGTATCGTGCCCCTCTCCATGTCGAGTTCGAGGAGCGATCCCTCTCGGGCGTGGTGGACGCCGGAAGGCCGTGGGCCGTCCCGCGGAGATTCGCGCGCCGAGGCCTACAGCCCTCCGGGAGTTGCCCGCCCGCGGCCACGAGCCCGGTGTCACCCGCACCTCCCCCGGTCCCCGCGATGGGCTGCCCGGTCATCGCAGGTGGCCCGGCTTCCGGGGGTGCGAAGGAGCCCCGCCGCAGGGAGGGGCGCCGCGCGGCCCCTCCCTCGACGCCGCCGTCACAGCGCCGTCGGGAGCTTCGCGAGGAACTGGGTGCCTCTCGTGTCGGTGGGGACCTGGCCGGCCACCGGGGTGAGCGTGGCGCCCACGCGGCTTGCGAGGTCCGCCGCCGAGACGATCGGGACTCCCATCTGCTTCGCCTTCTCGAGCCCCGTCTCAACGGGGTCGCCGGGGGCCCGGGCGTCGGGGCCGAACGCCACCACGCAGGAGGTGTGGATCGAGATGTCGTCGGCCCGCGCCGCCCCGAGCAGGGCCAGTTCGGTCATCAGGGTCCGGTGGTCCGACTCGATCCACGGGTTCTTCGCCCACGCCAGGTAGAAGGCCGTCTTCATGAGGGGGAAGGTCGACAGGAAGGCGGCGTCGTTCGCGGCGCGCGCGAGGCTCAGGGCCTCCCGGAGCCGGCGGCCGTCCGTGTAGTTGCCGGCCATCTCCTTGAGCTTTCGCTCGCAGGCCTTCCAGCCCGCGATGATGCCGAGCTGCGTCGAGGTCGACAAGCCGGCGTTCGCCTCGCCCACACCGCCGTACCGCCGCAGCGCCGCGTCCTGGGTGTCCGGGCTCGTGCGCCTCTTCCCCGTCTTCAGGTCCTTCCATCGGAGCATGTGGATCGCGCGGGGCGAGATCCGCACCGCCTTCTCGTCGCTGCCGAGGACTTCGGCGGCGTTCCAGTTCATCGGGATCATCAGTTCGGTGGAGAAGAACTGGTTGATGAGCCACAGCGTCTGCTTCTCCACCTGCCCGTAGCCGACGGCCGGCCCGCCGCCCTTCTGCGGGATGTTGCTGAACTTCGACTCCTCCCAGAAGATCGCGAGGAGAAGTTCCGGCGATGCGTCCTCCACGAACTCCGTGTGGTACTCGCGGACGAGGGAGAGCATCTTCCGGAAGGTGTTCTGTTTCGTGGTACCCATGTCCCCATTCTCTCCGATCTCCCGCCCGGATCCGAGAGCTTCGGTGGAGTCGGGGGCGGGGTGCCCGCGTCCGCCGGAGGGGCCGCCGCCGGCTCGCCGGCCCGTTTCCCCGGCGCGGGAGCAGCGGGTCGCACTTGAAGGGACGGGGGGGGGCGATTTCGATCCCGATCCCGATTTCGATCCCGATCCCGATCCCGATTTCGATTTCGATTTGGATGAGGGCGGGACTCGACCAGAGGATGCAGGGGACGATCGAGCTTCCCGGTCTTCGTCGAGCGGGCTCCGCGTCGTGCCCGGCGGCGACCGTGGCGGGGAGCGTCGACAGACCGAGGGGGCCGTCGGGGCGCCTTGCCGGACGATGCCCTGCTCGATCAGGTCGCGCAGGCCCCGCAGGTCCGGTGGAAGGTCGGGAGGGCTCGTCACGGACCGGAGTTCGGCGACGAACCTCCCCCCGGGTTGTGAGGAGCACGACCGCGACCTTCCGCGCCCGCCGGAGGGGCCCGCTCAGCTTCGACTTCAGTTCCCGGACCCCGACCGGGGACGGGACCCCACTGCAGCTACATGCAGT
>JALOQY010000034.1 GCA_025459285.1 Planctomycetota bacterium
GAGATCCTCCTCACGATCCCGGAGAGCCGCGAGGCCGCGGCCGCCGGCGCGCGGGGGCGCCTCCTCGTCGAGGAGGTCCCGGGGATGCGAAGCGCCTTCGAGGACCTCTGGACGAAGGTGTTCGCCGCCGCCGTGCCAGCGGGGAAAGGCGGGCGGCCATGAAGGAACTCGTCGTCATCAGCGGGAAGGGCGGCACCGGGAAGACCAGCTTCGTGGCCTCCTTCGCGGCGCTCTCCGGGAACGCCGTCGTCACCGACTGCGACGTGGACGCGCCGGACCTTCACCTCGTCCTCGGTCCGGTGATCGAGCACCGCGAGCCGTTCATCGGCGGGAAGCTCGCCCGGATCGACGCCGCGACCTGCACGCGTTGCGGGGAGTGCGTGGAACTGTGCCGGTTCGACGCGGTGAAGGTCGGGGAGGATGGCGAAGGCCCGCTCCGTCTGACCTTCTCGATCGACCCCGTGGGCTGCGAGGGCTGCGGGGTCTGCGCATGGTTCTGCCCGGAGTCGGCCATCGCCATGAAACCCGCCGTGCGGGGGGAGTGGTACCGCTCGGCGACCCGCTACGGCCCCATGATCCACGCCCGGCTCGGCGCGGCAGCGTCGAACTCCGGACGGCTCGTGACGGTGCTGCGCGAGGAAGCGCGGCGTGTCGCGGAGGCGGCCGGGAAGGACCTCGTCATCATCGACGGGTCGCCGGGCATCGGCTGCCCGGTGATCGCGTCGGTCACCGGGGCGAGCCTCGTTCTGGCGGTGACCGAGCCCAGCGTCTCCGGGGAGCACGACCTCCTGCGGGTCCTCGGGCTCGCCAGGGGATTCGGGATCCCGTCGGCGGTCTGCGTGAACCGCGCCGACGTGGATGTGGAGATCGCCGCGCGCATCGAGGCGCGCGCCGCGGAGGCGGGGGCGACGGTCCTCCCGGGCGTCCGCTTCGACCGGGCCGTCACGGACGCGCAGGCGCGGGAGCGACCCGTCGTGGAACTCGACGGGAGCGGCGCCGCCGAAGACCTTCGAAAGGTGTGGGGCGTACTATGGGGGATGCTTCGGAAGTAGAGCATCGGACCGGGAACTGCGAGACCTGCGGGGACGGGACCTGCTCGGCGAAGGCCGCGCGGGACGGCGAGTCTCCGGAGGAGCACGAGAAGCGCATCGCCCTGAGGCGGCGGCTCTGCCGGATCGGGCGCAAGGTGCTCGTGCTGTCGGGGAAGGGCGGGGTGGGGAAGAGCACGGTCGCCGTGAACCTCGCGGCGTGGCTCTCCATGAAGGGGAAGAGCGTGGGTCTCCTCGACGTGGACATCCACGGCCCATCGGTCCCGCGGATGCTCGGGCTTCGCGACGTGGAGATCCTCGGCTGCGCGGACGGCATGCTGCCCGTGGAGTACGAGGACATCGCCGTCATGTCCATCGGCTTCCTCCTGCAGAACGACAAAGACGCGGTGATCTGGCGCGGGCCGCGGAAAATGGCCGTGATCCGGCAGTTCCTCGCGGAGGTCGTGTGGGGAGACCGCGATTTCCTGATCGTGGACGTGCCGCCGGGGACGGGAGATGAGCCGCTCTCCGTCTGCCAGCTCATCGAGGACGCCGACGGGGCGGTGGTGGTCACCACGCCGCAGGAGGTCGCGCTCGGCGCGGTCCGCCGGTCGATCACGTTCTGCCGGGAACTCGCCCTGCCGGTGATCGGCGTGGTGGAGAACATGAGCGGGTTCGTCTGCCCGAAGTGCGGGGAGCGGACGGAGCTGTTCAAGTCCGGCGGCGGCGAGCGGCTGGCGCGGGAGATGCACGTCCCCTTCCTCGGCCGCATCCCGCTCGACCCCGCCCTGACGCTGGCCGGCGATGACGGTCACCCGCTGGTGGAGCGCCTCGCGGAATCGGCCACCGCCCGGGCCCTTCAATCGGTCTTCAAGCCGATCCTCGACCTGCCCCGCCGCCCGTGACGACCCGAAGGGGGCCCACCGCCTCGAAGGGGCCTGGCGATCCGCGCTGCTAGTTCGGGGCGGTGTAGGCGAGGCCCTTGTCGCTCGCCGTGGCGGAAAGCGTGCGGCCGACGTACGTGGTGGCGTACTCGAAGGCCACGGGGAAGCAGGTCGGGGTGGTGGTCTCGATGCCGCTGTCCACGCCAGCGCCGCTGATCTTCAGCTTCCCCTTCGCCGAGTCCCACGAGAGCTTCGTGACGAACCCCGTCCCGTCCTTCGGCCGCTTGTAGGACCACTTGCTCCCCTTCTGCACGAGGAGGTTCGCGGGGATCGTCTCGCAGATCGCCCCGAGGCTGATCCGCAGCCCGCCGGAGCCGAACGGCTCGGAGCTGTCGGGGAGGAAGGTGCCGGAGAGCGAGAGCTTCGCGCCCTTCTCGGGCTTCGCGGCGCTGAAGGAGGTCTTCATCTTCGAGACGACGAGGCGGCTCCCCTCCGGCAGTTCCCCGAGGATCCGCAGGACCGCGTCGTCGCCCTCGTGGCCCACGCCGTCCGGCCCTCCGGTCACGAAGGCGGCGTGGCCCTCCCCGAGACCGACCGGGGCGTAGCCGAGATGGTACTCGTTGTCGAGGTTGCCGCCAGCCGGTGTGTGGAAGATCGTCGGTATCCCGTCGAGATCGGTGGCGAGCGAAACCCGGTCGTCGTCGCCGCCCGACTTCCCGTCGGGGCCGAAGTTCGTGACGACGACGGCGGTGGCGGTCAGCCGCAGGACCGTGCCGGTGACGCCCTCCGGCAGCCCCGGAAGGTCGAGGTGATCCACGTAGTTCATGCCGCCGAGGTCCGAGAGGATCATGAGCCTCGAGACCGGGAAGTCCGGAGCGGCCGCGGCGCTCGGCAGGACGAGTCGGGTCGGTGAGAGGACCGTCGGGCGGCTCTGGCCGTCCTCGTCCACCGGCCCCACGGTGACCTGCGTGACCGCGTTGAAGCCGGTGAGGAGGGCGAGGGTGTCGTCCGCGGTGCGCACCACGCCGTCGGGCCCGGCCGTGGGCACCACGGCCAGGTTGCCGTTCACGACGACGGGTTGGCCGGCGGCGTACTCGGGGATCCCGGGCACGGAGACATCCGTCACTCCCGGCGTGCCCCCCGAGGCCAGGCCGGTCAGGTAGTACACGCCGTCGTCGGCGGTCACCGGGCTGCCGTCCGGACCGCAATGCGTGACCAGGGCCCGGTCCTCGTCGATCCGCACCGGCTGGCTCGAGGTCCCGTATCGGAGGTACGGCGTCGGGATGTCGGTGCGCGCCGGACCGTCCCGGAGGTTGCGGAAAACGTAGACGAGGTCGTCGGCGGTTTCGCTCTGGCCGTCCGGGCCCGCGGAGATGACGAGGCACGCGTCGGGGCTCAGGACCACCGGGCGGTTCCCGCCGGCCTCGGTCAGGTGCGGGGCGGGGTAGTCGAAGCGGCTGATGTACCCCGGGCCGAAGTAGGAACGGGTGAGCAGGTCGTCGGCGGTGGAGGCGAGGCCGTCCGGGCCGGTGGTCACCTGCAGGAAGAACCGGTCGGTCAGGGGGACCGGCGAGCACGCCCCGGGGAGCATGTGGGGCACGCCGGCCGGGTAGCAGTCGTTCGTGCCCCCGAGGTCGGTGAGGAACCAGTCCTGGTCGTCGGCGGTGTTCCAGGTCATGTCCGGCCCGGCGGTGGCCATGACCGCGCGCGTGGCCGAGAGGCGGACCAGCCGCGAGCCCGACGGAGAGCCGGTCCCGCCGGACTGCTTCGCCTGGTACGGTGCCGGGAGCACCGTCACGGACCAGGGTCCGCCCGAGTGGTGCACGAAAAGGACGACGTCGTCGTCGGTTCCCCGGGCGCCGTCCGGCCCCTCCGCGGGGACCAGAAGCGACGACGAGGAGAGGGGCACCACCGCTCCGGAGGCGCCGATCATCAGGTCTCCGGAACCCCCGAAGAGGACCGTCTGGACATAGACGTCGGCTCCGGCCGACAGGGCGAGAGCGAGAACGGCGAGGACCACGAGGCGGACGCGCGACATGGAGAAACCCTCCGGGGAGGGGGGCCATCCTAGAGCCTTGCGCACCGAGTCCTGCCACATTCGATGACCGCCGCGTTCCGCCGCGCGAAGTCGCTCAGGATCCGGCGCGGTCCGTCAGCAGGAGGGCGAGGAGGATGATCGTGAGCCAGATCGCCGCCGAAAGGAGGAGCAGGAGGAGCCGGCCGCGCCCGGTCCGGAGCGCGCGAAGCCCGAGCGCCGTCGCGCCCCCGAGGACCGCCCCGGGCAACGCCGCCCCGAGCGCCACGAGGAAGACCATGAAGCCATCCCCCTGGCCCACGGCCCACGTGGCCCTCCCCCCGAACAGGGCGAAGCCTACCACCCACGTCAGGATCGGAGTGAGCACGAGCCCCAGGGCGGCGCCGAGGAGGAAAGAGGCAGCGGGTTTCATGGGTTCACCCGGGAGGTGAGGAAAAGGGTGGCGAACGTGGCGAGCCAGTGGGCGCCGGCGTAGTGCGGTCCGGCGACAGCGGGGAGAGCGGCGGCGGCATGGGCCTCGGCGAGTGGTCGCAGCGCCGGGTGGCGGGGGTCGGAGGGGGGGAGGCCCGCCGCGATGCCATGGAGCATGAGGGCGCGGGAGAGGTTCAGGCCGTCGAGGTGGGCGAACTTGCCGTCGGCCCGGTCGGGAGGCGTCACGGGCGCGAGGTCGATCTCCGGCAGGAAGTCCGAGAGCCATCGCGCGAAGTCCTCCGGCGGCAGGACGCGCCGCAGGAGGTCCGCCTCGGCGAGGCCCGGTGACAGGAAGTCGGTGCCGGAGGGCTCGAACCGCAGCGGCCAGTCCCGGTCGCCGAGGAACAGGCGGCGCGCCTCGGCGGCGAGCGCGTCCGCGTCCCCGCCGGCTTCGGCGCGCGCCGCGTCGAGGGCGAGGGCGAGGGCGAACGCGGTCTGACCGTGCTCGCCGGTCCGCACCGGGGCGGTGAGTTTCGCGAAGTAGCTCGCGAGCCGCGCGGCGGCCTCGCCGGCGAGGGGCCGGAGCGCCTCGGCCCACGGACGCGCTTCCGGCCGGCGCGTCAACTCCTCCGCCAGCGCCAGGAGCCACGCGAGGCCGTAGGGGCGCTCGAAGCCGGTCCGTCCCTCGGCCTCGAGGTAGGCGAGTTCCGCGGCGACCTTCTCCGGCGTGAACGCATCGGCGAGGACGGTGCGCGCCCGGTCGGCGAAGGACCCGTCCGGGAAGAGCCGCGTGAGGCGCGCCAGCGTCCAGTGGGCGTGGACCGCGGAGTGCCAGTCGTAGCAGCCGAAGAAGATCGGGTGCAGTTCCCGCGGCGGCCGCGCGTCACCATCGGAGTGAAGGACGTGGGCCACCTGGTTCGGGTACTCGCGTCCGATGCAGTCGAGGGCGAGTCCCGCGAGTCGACTGGCGACGATGGCGTCGAGAGACGGTCCGGGCGGATGGGGCGCGCTCCCGGGCGGGCCCGCCATCACGGTCGCTCCGGGCGCAGGCGCACGGCGCACCAGCGAAGGCGCCCGCCGTCGAGTCTCGCCGCGGAGAAGCCGCAGCCCCCTTCCTTCGAGCGGACGACGGGGGGCACGCGCGCTCCGGTCCGTTCATCGACGAGCCGGAACCACCGGAGCGTGAAGTCTGGAGGCGGCGCCGCCCCCGTGAACCCGGGGGGCGCCGGCGGGAACCGTGGCTCCGCTCGCTCCGCCTCGTCGAGGAGCATCTCGGCGTGCCGCCGCGTGGGCACTGCGTCCCGGATCGCGTGGACCGACCTGAACTCCCCGGGGGTGTCGCCTCGCCCTCCGGTCGGCGGAAGAACTCTCGCTGACATGTCCTCATCCTATCCTTCCGGCGGGGACCGAGGTCGTAAGCAGCGCCGCGACAAGCCGGGTAAACAGGCGGGGCGGACGGCGGCGGGGGCCTACAATCGGCGGGCCATGGGCGAGAAGCTGACCTATCACGAGGCCGGGGTCCACTACGACGTGCTCGACGCCTTCAAGCGCGCCTGCCAGAAGGCGGCGGCGGGGACGGTGGGGAACCTCGCGTCGCACGGCTTCGTGGAGCCGGCGGCGATCCGCGGCGAGAGCGCGTACCTGATCGAAGGGCTCGACGCGTATTACGCCCACGTGGAGGAGGCGCTCGGCACGAAGATCCTCGTGGCCGACGCGGTGTACCGGGAGACCGGCCGTAGCTTCTACCGGGGCGTCGCGATCGACGACGTGGCCACCATCGCCAACGACCTCGCGAGCTGCGGGGCGCTTCCGGTGACGCTCGCCATGTACGCCGCGGTGGGGGACGACGCGTACTTCGCCGACGAAGTCCGCGCGCGGGATCTCGCGGAGGGCTTCGCCGAGGGCTGCCGGCTCGCCGGAGCGGCGTGGAGCGGCGGCGAGACGCAGACCTTGAAGGGGATGATCGCACCGGGAACGGTCGTTCTCGGCGGTTCGGCTTTCGGGCGCATCGCCCCGAAGGACCGGCGGATCGCCGGGGACGTGATGGACGGCGACGCCATCCTGTTCCTCGCGAGCAGCGGCGTGCAGACGAACGGGCTCACGCTCTGCCGGGCGATCGCCGATCGGTTGCCCGACGGCTACCGCACGCCGATCGCGGACGGCCGGCCATACGGGGAGGCCCTTCTCGACCCGTCGGTGATCTACGTCCCGTTCGTGGCGACCTGCCAGCGGGAGGGGCTTCGCCTTCGGTACGCCGTCCACGTGACGGGCCACGGCTGGCGCAAACTCATGCGTCTCGACGACCCCTTCGTCTACCGCGTGGACTTCGTGCCGCCGCCACCGCCCGTCTTCGAGACGATCACGCGCGCGGCGGGCCTCGACGCGAAGGAGGCCTACGGCACGTTCAACATGGGCGTCGGCTTCGCGGTCTACGTTCGGCCCGAGGACGCGAAGCGAGCCCTCGAACTCGCGCGCGCCGCGGGATTCACCGCCTGGCGCGGCGGCACGGTCACGAAGGACGGCGCCCGGAAGGCCGTCGAGATCCCCCCCCTCGGCCTCGCCTGGTCCGGCGACGAACTCAAAATCCGGGAAGATTGACCCAGGGTCATTCTTCCCGCCCTCATGCCTGCGGCGGCGCCAGCGGGTCGATGACCTCGAGGAAGGGGAACCGGTGGAACCCCGTGTCGCGCGTGCACAGCCGCCGGATGCCGTGCTCGCGCATCACCACCGCGGTGTGAGTGTCGTGGAGGATGTTGCCGGCGAGGAGCGGCACCTCGGCGAGCGTGCGCGCGGTGAACTCCGCATGGCGCTCCGTCTCCGCGAGCACTCGAAAGCTGCCGGACTCCAGCAGGGCTTCCACGAAGGACCAGGCCGACTTCGTCGTGAGGGGCCTCGGCAGCACCCGCGGATGGGTCACGACCCGCAGGAACTCGTAGATCACGCCCCAGGTCGTTCCCCACGGATCCGGCCGCGCGCGCCAGGAGTCGACGAGGTCGCGACACCTCGCGTGCTCCTCGGAGGCGGAGTTGACGGCGTACACGAGGACATTCGTGTCGACCACGTGCATCAGGAGTCCTCCTCCATCGCCCGGAAGAGCGCCTCCCGGTCACTTACGTCCACGAGAGGGCGTCCTCCATCGAAGACGGGGAGTGGCGACAGCTTCCGGGCGGGGGGTCGCTCGCCGAAGAACCGCCGAAGCGCGTCCTCCACGAGGCTCGACATGGAGGCCCCCCGCCGGGCGGCCTCGCGGCGAAGTCTCGCGGCGATCTCGTCGTCGAGTACGATGGTGGTCTTCATGCGTACTACCGTACCATGAGTACGGAAGTACGGCAACAGCTCGGGGGGGCGCCCGGCCCGATCATGCGTCCACGGTCCAGGGGGCGGGGCGATCGGGGTCGACGCCGAGGTCGCGGATCGCCTTCGCCGCCGCGGCCCGGTCCATCCCGCCGTCCCGGGCGAGGCCGTAGAGCGCCGCCGCGGCGATCGACTTCGCGTCCACCTCGAAGAAGTCGCGCAGGGGGGCCCGATGGTCGCTCCGCCCGAAACCGTCGGTGCCGAGGGAGATGAGCCCGGGCACCCAGGGCGAGACCTGATCGGCCACGAGCCGCATGTAGTCCGTGGCGGCGATCACCGGACCCGTCTCCCCGGCGAGCGCGCGCGCGACGAAGGGGGTGCGCGGCGGCGCGTCCGGGTGCAGCCGGTTTCGCCGCTCCACCTCGATCGCCTCGCGCCGCAGCTCGTTGAAGCTCGTCGCGCTGTAGACCGCGGCGCGCACGCCGAACCGGTCGGCGAGGAGGCCGGCGGCCTTCTGCACCTCCCGCAGGATCGTCCCGCTCCCGAGGAGCCGCACGCGCGGGCCGTCGCCCGACGCCGGCGCAAGGAGATAGAGGCCGCCGAGCACGCCTTCCTCGACGCCCGGCGGCAGGTCGGGCATCGGGTACTTCTCGTTGTAGAGCGTGACGTAGTAGATGAGGTCCTCGCCCTTCTCGAGCATCCGCCGCAGGCCGTCCTCCATGATCAGGGTCAGCTCGTAGCCGAACGCCGGGTCGTAGGCCCGCACGCAGGGGACGGTGCCCGCCATCAGGTGGCTGTGGCCGTCCTGGTGCTGGAGTCCCTCGCCGGCCAGCGTCGTCCGGCCCGCCGTGGCGCCCATGAGGAAGCCCCGGGCGCGCGCGTCGGCGGCGGCCCACACGAGATCGCCGACGCGCTGGAAGCCGAACATGGAGTAGAACGTGAAGATCGGGACCGTCGGCACGCCGTGCGTCGAGTAGGCCGTCCCCGCGGCGACGAAGGAGGACATGGAGCCGGCCTCGGTGATCCCCTCCTCGAGGATCTGCCCGCTCTTCGCCTCCTTGTAGTAGAGGACGATGTCGGAGTCGACCGGGTCGTACTTCTGCCCCTGGCTCGCATAGATGCCCACCTGGCGGAACAGCGCGTCCATCCCGAACGTGCGGGCCTCGTCGGGCACGATGGGGACGAGGAGCCGCCCGACGGTCTCGTGCTTCAGGAGCCGCGCCAGGAGCCTCGTGTACGACATCGTCGTGGCCACCTCGGCCTCGCCGGAGCCCTTCAGCATCTCGGCGAGGAAGGCCCGGTCCGGCGCCGGAACGGGCTTGGCCCGCACGACGCGGGTGGGCACGGGGCCGCCGAGTTCCTTCCGGCGGTGCGCCAGGTACCGGATCTCGTCGGCATCGTCGGGCGGCCGGTAGAACGGCGCCTCGGCCACCTCTTCGTCCGAGAAGGGCAGACTGAACCGGTCCCGGAACTGCCGGAGTTCGTCCTCGTTCAGCTTCTTCTGCTGGTGGGTGATGTTGCGGCCTTCGCCGGCCTCCCCGAGGCCGTAGCCCTTCACCGTCTTCGCGAGGATGACGGTGGGGGAGCCCCGGTGTTCGACCGCGGCCTTGTAGGCGGCATAGACCTTCTCCGGATCGTGGCCGCCGCGCCGCAGGCGCCGGAGTTCTTCGTCCGAGAGGTGGGCGACGAGTTCCGCCACGTCGGGGTACTTCGCGAAGAAGTGCTCGCGGGTCCACGAACCGGGCTTGACGGTGTAGTTCTGGTAGTCGCCGTCGACGGCCTCCTGCATCCGGCGGACGAGGTTGCCCGTCCGGTCGGCGGCGATCAGCCGGTCCCAGTCGTCGCCCCAGATCAGCTTGATGACGTTCCAGCCCGCGCCGCGGAAGGCCGCCTCCAGCTCCTGGATGATCTTCCCGTTCCCGCGGACCGGGCCGTCGAGGCGCTGGAGGTTGCAGTTCACCACGAAGATGAGGTTGTCGAGCTTCTCGCGGGAGGCCAGCGTGAGGGCGCCGAGCGTCTCGGGTTCGTCGGTCTCGCCATCGCCGACGAACGCCCAGACCTTCGACGCGGGGCAGCCGAGGAGTCCGCGGTGCTCCAGGTAGCGGTTGAAGCGGGCCTGGTAGATGGCCATGATCGGGCCGAGACCCATGGAGACCGTGGGGAACTCCCAGAAGTCCCGCATGAGGCGCGGATGGGGATAGGACGAGAGGCCGCCGCCTTCCGCGAGTTCGCGGCGGAAGTTCTCCATCTCCTCGCGGGAGATGCGCCCCTCGAGGAACGCCCGCGCGTAGATGCCCGGCGAGGCGTGACCCTGGAAGTAGATGATGTCGCCGCAGGCCCCCGGCGTCCGCGCCCGGAAGAAGTGGTTGAACCCGACCTCGTAGAGCGTCGCCGCCGAGGCGTAGGTGGAGATGTGACCGCCGATGCCCGGCGCCTTGCGGTTCGCGCGCACCACCATGGCCATCGCGTTCCAGCGGACGAGGCTCTTGATGCGGCGCTCCATCTGCCGGTCGCCCGGGTAGAGGGGCTGGCGGTCCCGCGGGATCGTGTTCAGGTACGGCGTGGTGAAGGAGTTCGTCGCCGGCGCGCCGCGGAGGGCCCCGTGCTCCATGAGGCGATCGAGGAGCCAGCGGGCGCGCTCCGGTCCGGCGCTCTCGATCGTGGCGTCGAGCGCCTCCAGCCACTCACCAGTCTCCTGCGGGTCGGTGTCTCGGTGCGGGTCGTTCATGTCAGATCGCCTTCTTCACGTTTTCGCGCGCGAGCAGCGCCGCGGCGTCGGGGTTCCCCTTCACGCTCTTCCGCTGCCAGTCGAGGAGCCTCGGCCAGGCTTCGAGGAAGACCGTCTCCGCCTCCGCCCAGCGCTCGCGCCGGGCGAGGAACAGCGCGAGGCTGACCGGGCCCATGGCGTAGTGCGGGTTCGCCACGGGGATCTCGCGGAAGATCTCCTCGGCGAGATCGAGCTTCCCCTGCGTTTCGAGGAGCTTCCCGAGGTCGACACGGGCCCCGGCGAAGGAGGGCTTGGCCCCGATCGCGCGGGCGAACCAGAGGGCCGCGCGGTCCGGATCGCCCTTCTCCCGGAAGGCCCGGCCGACGAACTGCATGATCGATTCCTCGTCGGGGAAGCGGCGAAGAGCCGCGAGACCGGTCCGGATCGCGCCGTCGTGGTCCTTCTCCGCGGCATGCATCATGAGCTTCATCACCCACGAGAATGACCGGTCCGGCTCGTCGGCGACCGCGCGGTCGCAGAGCGGGAGACCCTCGGCGCACAGATCGGCGACCTTGCCCATCCGCTTTCCCGAGAGCAGGGTCCACAGGAACAGGCCGCGGAGCTCACGGTTCGCCGGGTGGGCCGCGACGGCGGCGCGGATCGCGGCGAGGGCCGTTTCCACCTCGCCCTCGTTCAGCCGCTTCCACCACAGGGAGGCCCGGGCCACGGGGTCCGCGCTCCCTTCGAGTTCGGCGCGGAGGAGCGCGGCTTCGGCCTCGTCCTCCGTGAAGTTCATCAGGGTGGACCGGACGGTGTCGGCGCCCGTGGCCTCGACTCCCCGGCGGAGAGCGGAGAGCCCGCCCTCGGCGTCGCTGTCCCGGTAGTGCGCGAACGCGAGGTACTCCCACGCCTCGGGGTCGCTCCGGGGGTCGAGTTCGACCGCGCGCGAGAGGACCTCCCGCGCGGCGGCGAGGCGGTTGCGGTCCTGGAGTTCCTTCCCGATCCGGGCGAGCGTGACGGCATCGCCCCAGGAGCGGCGGGCCTCGGACAGCAGGGTTTCGATCGTGGTCATCGGAGTCTCTCCTCGGGGGCCGAAGAAACGAGAGGCTAGCGGTCACGCCGGCCGCCGCGAAGGATCGCTCCGGGTGCTAGCCGTCCTTCCACTGCCGGACGTCGAAGCCGCTGGCCGGGGGGACGCCGTCGTAGGCGTTCGCCAGCTTCTCGATGAGCGCCGGGACCTTGTCGGCGGGCGTGTGGCGGGAGTCCCAGATGTGGTAGGCGCGGGAGACGAGCTTCCTCTCCTTCGCCAGCGAGTAGACCGAGTGCGGCGTGTCCACGCCCCAGGGGCTGAAGCCGCCCGTGATTCCGGCGTCGATGGCGCTGGCGGCCTGGCTGCTGCAGACCCCGGAGCCGAGGTAGTCGTCGTCCCGGGCGATGGACGCGTGGATGTACGCGAGGACCTTCTCCGCCGCCACCTTCTGGTCGGAGAGTTCCTGGATGACGATGGGGCGGCTCACGTTGCCGGGGAGCTTCAGGTAGTCGTTCGTCTTCAGGATCGACCAGCCGCTGTTCTCGGAGAGCGCTCCGCCGGTCAGGTTCTCGAAGGTGTAGACCTTGTCGTCCGCGATGATCGCCGAGTGGCCGGGCGAGGTCGCGTAGACGCCGTTCGAGATGCAGGTGAGGATCGCGATCTTCGCGCCCCGGTTGATGCCCCGGAGGCGGGCCTCGCACTCGAGCTTCTTCGAGCCGGTGAACGCCATCGCCAGGTGGCCGTCGTCGTCGATCACCGCGGTGAAATTGCCGAGGTTCCCCTTGAGCTGGTAGTTCGCCTCGAACTTGTCGGGACTCAGGCGCCGGAACCCCTGGAGCGGGGCATGGTCGTGGAGGTGGCCGACCCAGCCGGTGTTCAGGTCGAATTCGACGCCGAGGATCCCGAAGGGCGGTCCGTCGCCCCCGAGGAGACCCGCGGTCCAGCGGGGATCCACCAGCTGCCAGCGCGCGTTCCGTGCGCTCTTCACCAGGTTGGTCATCGCGTGCTCCTCCCGAACATCGATCCTCGAGAGGGTAGCGGCGCGCCTCGCGCAAGTCAATAATGCGACGCAACCGCGGTGGACGCGGGCGACCGGATGGTCCGGCGGGGCGCGGCGTACGTGGGAGTCCGTGCTCCCGTGGCGCGGGCGAGGTACACTCGGCCTCGAGGTTCTCCGCGATACCGGAGCCGGAAACGGAGCCGACATGGGCCTGTTCGGGAAGATCTTCAAGAAGCAGCCCGAGCCTCCCGCCGTGAAGCCGGCCCCCCCTCCTCCTCCGCCACCTCCGCTCCCCGGGCCATTGCCGGTGACCGATCCGGAGGTCTCCCGCGATCCACCCCCTCCGCCGCCGCCCGTGGTCCCGGCCGCGCCGTTACCCGCCGCGCCTCCGCCCCCGGCGCCACCCGCGGTGCCGGCCCCGGCCGTGCCCGCACCCGCCGCGCCTCCACCGCCTCCCCCACCCGCGGCCCCGGCTCCGATCGACCCGGCACGGGTGGCGGAACTCGCGGGCAAGCTCTGCTCCGCGGCTCGGGCGGGACGCGTGGAGCGGGCGAGGGAGCTGCTCGATGCGGGGGCGCCGGTCGACGGCCGGGCCCCCGACGGCAGCACGCCGCTCCATCGCGCGGCCCGCGAGGCCCAAGCCGCGCTGGTGGAACTGCTCCTCGCGCGGGGGGCGGACGTGGCCCTCGCCGACACGGCGGGTTGGACCGCGCTCCACCATGCCGCCGGCGGACCGGACCGGGGGCCCGAAGGTGAGGCCTCCCGCGAGCGGATCGTCGCCCGGCTCCTCGAGCGGGGCGCCCCCGTCGGCGCGCCGCCGGGGGGGGCCACGCCCCTCGAGGTGGCCCGGCGCTTCGGCCGGGCCCGGATCGAAGAAGCGCTGCGCGCCGCGGGGCCGCCGGCGATCTGACCCCGGGTCGATCTACCGGCGGCCGTAGAGGTGGATCGTGGCCCGGCCGTCCGGCGTGACGCGCATCGACCGGTAGAAGAAGTCGATCCGGGCGATGGCGCGGTCCCGGCCGGGCAGGTCGACGACCCGCGTGCGGTTGCCGGCATCGAAGACGAGGCGCGTCGGAGGGGAGATGCGCTCCCCGTTCCCGAAGGTCACCACGAAGTCGAACATCTCGAGGTCGCCGTCCTCCACCTCCAGCATGAGCGCCGAGAACCGGCCCTCGCCGCGGCAGGAGATGGTGTCGTGGTCGCCGCCGAAGGAGACCACGCGGGTGCCGAGGTGCTCGAAGCCGGGGTGACGGACACCCGGCTCCGGCCTCGCCGGGGGCGGGGCGGGCGCCGCGGCCGCCGGCGCGTGCCGGCCGAAGAGGTGGACCGTGGCGCGGCCGAGGCGCAGTTCGCTGCGGTAGAGGAAGGCGATGCGTCGGATCGCGCGGGCCTCGCCGGGCAGGTCGATGGTCCGGCTGAGGGAGCCCTGGCGGAACTCGAACCTCGTTGCGGGGGAGAAGGGCGCCCCGTTGGCGAATTCGACGCGGAGGTCGAAGAGGTCGATGTTACCGCCCTCGACGTCCAGGCGGATCGCGTCGAACCGTCCCTCCACCGCGCCGACCTCGATGACATCCCGATCGACGGCGAAGTCCACGACGCGGCTGCCGAGCTTCTCCCACCGTTCCGCGACCACCGGGGCGGGCGTCGCCGCGAGGCCGTACAGGCGGACGCGGCCGCGGTCCGGCCCGGAGATCGTCTTGAACCACATCTCGACCTTCCGGATCACCCGCGCCTCGCCGGGGAAGTCGAGGGTCCGGCTGCGCGATCCCTCTCCGAAGACGAGACGTGTCTCCGGGGAGAAGGCGCTGCCGTCGCCGAACTCCACGCGGACGTTGAAGATCTCCACCGCGCCGTCGTCGATCTCGATTCGGAGGGCGCGGAAGCGGCCCTCGCGGCCGGTGACTTCGAAGACGTCCTTCTCCGCGCGGAAGTTGACGATGCGGACTCCGAGCAGTTCGAAGCCGCGGCCGTCGTCGGCCGGAGGGGGCGCGGGAGGCTGGGCCGGCGGCACGGGCGCGGGCACCGGGACGACGGGAGCCGCGGCGGCGCGCCGCCCGAAAACGGTCACCGTCGCCCGCCCGCGCGGGAGGCGGCTGCGGTAGAGGAACTCGATCTTCGCGATGGCCCGGGCCGCTCCGGGGAGATCGATGAGACGGCTTCTCTCGCCCGGCCGGAAGACGAGCCGGGTGGCCGGGGAGTGGACCTCGCCGTTGCGGAAGTGGATCCGCATGTCGTACATCTCGATCGTGCCGTCGTCCACGTCGATCCGCAGGGCGTTCACCGGCCCCTCGCCGGCGCACGGGATCGTGTCCTTCTCCGCGGTGAACGTGACGACGCGCGAGCCGAGGCGATCCCACTCGTCCGCGCGCGCGTCGACCGCGGCGAGCAGGAGAAGAATCGAAGCCGGGAACCACGAGACGTTGCGCATGGGCCTCCTTCTGCCATCCAGTTTCCGGCGGGATGGTATCGGGAAGACCCCTAAGTGAGAAAGAGTCTCGTTCCGATCAGGGGAAGAGGACCACCTTGATCGATTCGCGGCCCGCGGCGACGAGGCGGAAGCCCTCGGCGGCGCGGTCGAGAGGAAGGCGGTGGGTGATCATCCCGGAGACCGGCAGGCGGCGGGCGCGGATCAGGTCGAGGGCCGTGACGAGGTCCCGGGGCGCGCCGGCGTAGGCCGTGGTCAGCGTCACGTCGTCGCGCCACAGCGGCCAGAGCGGGACGGGGACCTCGATCCCCGGTTCGGTGGGGGCGAAGAGGAGGACGGTGGCGCCCCGCCCCGCCGCCTCCATGCCCTGTCGCAGGGCCGGCAGGGCGGCCGTGCAGACCGCCACGAGGTCGGCGCCGCGGCCGTCATTCGCCTCCCGCAGGCGGGCCGGCACGTCGTCGTCCGCGGGGATCGCGGCGTCCGCGCCGAATCGGAGGGCCGCCTCCCGTCGCCAGGGCACGACGTCCGTGGCGAAGACCGGCCCCGCGCCGAGGGCGCGTGCCAGGGCGACGAAGAGGAGTCCCGTGATGCCGCTTCCGAGCACCGCCACCGAAGCTCCGGGCCGGAAGCGCGCCCGCTCGAGTCCGTGCAGCACGCAGGCCAGAGGCTCGGCGAACGTCGCATCCTCGAACGACACGCTGTCGGGGATGCGGAGCGTCCCCCGGTCGGCCTGGAGCGCCGGGACCCGCGCGAACTCGCAGAATCCGCCGGGGTCGAGCTTCGTCGACCGGAGGGTGTCGCACGTCGAGTGGTGGCCGCCGAGGCAGGCCCGGCAGGTGTTGCAGGGAACGTGGTGCGTCACCACGACCCGGTCGCCCGGGGCGAGGCCCGAGAGCCCCTTCCCCGTCGCTTCCACCGTGCCGGCGATCTCATGGCCGAGCACCAGCGGGGCCTTCGGGAGCCGGTACCACTCCATCACGTCGCTGCCGCAGATCCCGCTCGCCTCGATCCGGAGGAGGTACTCGCCCGGAGCCGGGCGCGGCACGGGCCGCTCCTCGATCCGGACGTCCTCGTTCCGATACCAGACCGCGGTTTTCACTCGGCGCTCCGCTTCACGTGCTCGAAGAGGAGGAGCGCGTCGTCCGGCGAGGCACCCTCGTGGACGACCGCGCGGACCGCGCGGATCATCGCCACGGGGTGGGGGTTCTGCCAGATGTTGCGCCCCATGTCCACGCCCACGGCGCCCTGATCGATCGCCGCCCGGGCCATCCGGAAGACGTCCATCTCCGTCTCCAGCTTCGGACCGCCGGCGATGACCACCGGGACGGGACAGGAGCCCGAAACCTTCTGGAAGTCATCGCAGAAGTAGGTCTTCACGAAGTGCGCGCCGAACTCCGCGGCGATGCGGCAGGCGAGGGCGAGGTAGCGCGCGTCCCGCTTCTCCAGCTCCTTCCCCACGGCCGTGACCGCGAGGACCGGCAGGCCGAGGCGCGTTCCCTCGTCCACGAGACGCGAGAGGTTGAGGATCGTCTCGCGCTCGTGGCGGCTCCCGACGTAGATCGAAAGGGCCACGGCGCAGGCATTGAGGCGCAGGGCGTCCTCGAGGGAGGTGGCGAGACCCTCGTCCGAGAGGTCCTCCCCCGCGAGGATGCTGCGCCCGCCGGAGACCCGCAGGACCATGGGGGTCGCCGTCGCCGGGCTCACGCAGTTCCGGAGCACGCCGCGGGTGAGCATGAGCGCGTCGGCGTGGGGGAGGAGCGGTTCGATCGTGGCCCCCGGACGCTCCAGCCGGCTGATCGGACCGAGGAAGTAGCCGTGGTCGAGCGCGAGCATCACGGCGCGGCCCGTCTCCGGGCGGATGATGCGGTTCAGACGGTTCCTGAGGCCCCAGTCCATCGGATCCTCCGTTCTGGTTTCGGGAAGCCCTATCATCCCCGGCGGGGGGGCAGGAGCGGAAGAATGCTGATCGCCACGTGGAACGTGAACTCGGTCCGGATGAGGCTTCCCCGCGTGATCGACTGGCTCGCCACGCGCCGCCCGGACGTGCTCTGCATGCAGGAGACGAAGGTCGTGGACGGGGACTTCCCCCGCGAGCCGTTCGAGGCTCTCGGCTACCGGCTCGAGGTCTTCGGGCAGAAGACCTACAACGGCGTGGCGACGGCCTCGCGCCACCCCATGACCGATGTCGTGCGCGGCCTTCCGGGAGAGGGACCGGAGGACGCGAAGCGGGTCCTCGAGGTCACGACCGGCGGGATCCGGGTGGTCAATGTCTACGTCCCCAATGGTCAGGAAGTCGGCTCCGAGGTCTTCGCGGCGAAGCTCGACTGGCTTCGTCGCCTCCGGGGGCGGCTCGACGCGGCCTTCTCCCCATCGGAGCCTCTCGTGCTGCTCGGGGACATGAACGTGGCGCCCGAGGACCGGGACGTCTACGACCCGGTCCGCCTGGCCGGGACGATCCACTGCTCCGAACCGGAGCGCGAGGCGCTGCGCGATGTGATGGCCTTCGGCCTTCGCGACGCGGTCCGGCTCTTCAACGACGGCCCCGGGCTCTACTCCTGGTGGGACTACCGCGCCGCCATGTTCCGGCGGAACCTGGGTCTTCGGATCGACCTGCTTCTCGTCACGGAGCCGCTCGTCGCCCGCTGCCGCCTTTCGGAAGTCGACAAGGCCGCCCGGGCCGGGGAAAAGCCCTCCGATCACGCCCCCGTCTTCGCGGAGTTCGCCTGAGCCTCAGAGCGTGAGCATCAGCCCCGCGCGAACCGGTACTTGCGGCGGCCGATCTGGATCACGTCGCCGTCGGAGAGTTGATGGTCCGTGACGGGCATCCCGTTGACGATCACGGCACGCGTCGTGAGGGCCACGACGTGGAACCACTTGTCGTTGCGGACGAGAGCGGCCACGAACTTCGGCATGCGGAATCCCTTCAGCCGGACAGCGGCCCGGTCGGAGGAGCCGAGCAGGTAGTAGAAGCGATCGAGGACGAGGGTCGCGTTCTCGCCCGCGGGAGCGATCTGGGCCAGTTTCGGCGCCCGGGCGGCGGTCGACGCGTTGACGAGCTTTTCGATCTCGTCCCGGTCGAGCTGAAAGGTCATGTCCTGCATCGCCTGGCTCTTCTTCGGGGCCACGAGGTCCACGACCGTCGTCGGCATCTCCTGCTTCGAGTCGAGGTCCTCGAAGGTGATGGAGTACTTCCCGATGAAGAAGTCCTCCCGGGCCGAAAGGGGGTGCTGGAAGACCCGCCGGCCCTGGACGAAAATCCCGTTGTGGGATTTCAGGTCGGTCAGGACGTACTTCCCGTCGGCCCGCTCGATGGTCGCGTGACGCCGGGAGACGCCGATGTTGTCGATCGGGATCTCGCAGTCGGGGTCCCGCCCGATGCAGACCGTGTCCTGGTCGAAGTTGTAGTGCTGGATCGGCCGGCCGGCCAGGCTCAAGGTGACTCGGAACATCCCGATTCCTCCTCGGGTGGAAAACGCGACCGCTCTCGCTCGATCGCGGTGTCGCCGATTCCCTATCGGCCGGGCGGGAGAAGAAGTTGAGCGGAAGGCCCCCGGAACCGACGCTTCCTGCCCGCCAGGGGTACCGCTACCATGCTCCGCTCACGTTCCCCTTGAACAGGAGGTTCCCATGGCCCTCACCCCTTCGCAGATGGTTCCTCTCGGCGTGCCGGCGCCGGACTTCGATCTGGCCGTTCCCGGGGGCCGGCGCGTCCGGCTCGCGGATTTCGAAGGGCGTCCGCTCCTCGTGATGTTCATCTGCAACCACTGCCCCTACGTGAAGCACCTGGCCGCGCCCCTCGGCACCTTCGCCGCCGAGTACGCGAAGAAGGGCCTCGCGATCGTCGGGATCAACAGCAACGACACCGAGGCCTACCCCGATGACGCGCCCGCGAAGATGAAGGAGTATGCGAGGGAGTCCGGCTGGTCCTTCCCGTACCTCGTCGATGCGACCCAGGCGGTCGCGAAGGCCTACCGGGCGGCCTGCACGCCCGACTTCTTCCTGTACGACGCCTCGCACCGTCTCCGCTACCGGGGGCAGTTCGACGACAGCCGGCCGGGCGGCTCGACTCCGATCACCGGGAAGGACCTCCGGGCCGCCGCCGACGCCGTTCTCGCGGGCCGGACTCCCGGTGCGGACCAGAAGGCCAGCATGGGCTGCAACATCAAGTGGCGCCCCGGCCAGGAACCCGACTACGCCCGGTAAGCACTCCGGGGCCTGGCCCCAGGTCACCAGAATGACGCAGTCGGGGCCGGACCCGAGGTGCGTCAGAATGGTGGTTCGGGGTCTGGCCCCAGGTG
>JALOQY010000312.1 GCA_025459285.1 Planctomycetota bacterium
CGGTCGCGCAGCGACCATGCGGCGAAAGGCCCGCGGCGGTGGCCGGAGATCCACCTCGGGCGACGCCCGAGGTGGATCAGGACTTTCGAGGCGCGGCACCAGGATGGTCGGGCGCACGGGTACCTCCTCCGGCGGAGCCGGTCGCGGTCGGTCAGAGCCCCAGTGTACCTTTTGTCTGAAACGTACGTCGCGCCTGTCCCGCACCGGAATTCCGGTGTAGAATGGCGCGCAAAGGGAGGTTCTCGTGAGAATGGCCTCGCTCGCCGCGCTGACGTTCCTGCTCCTCGCCGGTCCCGCGCTCGCGGACACGCTCCATCTGAAGGACGGGACGAAGTTCGAGGGGCAGGTGATCAGCGACTCGGGCGGGATCCTGCGGTTCAGGACGGCGGGCGGGGTCCTCGAGTTCGCGAAGGACAAGGTGGACCGCGTCGAGAAGGGGAAGACCCGGGCCGAGGAGTTCGCCGAACGACGCAAGGCGATCCCCGAGGGGGACGTGCCGGCGCTGCTCGACCTCGCCCGGTGGTGCGCGGAGGAGAAGCTTCCCGCCCAGCGCCGCAAGACGCTCCAGGAGATCGTGAGGCTCTGCCCGGACCACCCCGAGACCCGGCGCGACCTCGGTCAGGCGCACTCGAAGGGCGCATGGGTGGACGTGAAGACGCCCCCGCCCGCGCCGAAGCTGGAGCCCGGGGAGAAGGCGACGGCGCCCGACAGCCCGTTCTCGGCGGTGGTCATGAAGGGCTGGGCGATCACGAAGGAAGCCGGCCGGCTGACCGCGAAGGGCCCCGCCCGGTATGCCACGCCGCCGGTGCTCTCGATCACCCACGGCCCGCCCGCGAACCCCCCGCTCGTCTTCGGCGAGGAGGGGGGGTGGGAGAAACCCGTGGAAGCGAAGGCCGGGCCGGCCACGGGGTCCCGCAGCCGGCGGCCCTTCGTCGAGGGCCACATCGCCCGGACGGAGTGGGTCGCCGTCTTCCCGTGGTACGGCCGGGAGGTGGTCCTCCGGCTCACCTGCCTCGCGATGGAGGCCGACCTCTTCGCCCCGGCTTTCGAGAAGGCGCTCGCCACGCTCGAGCTGGCCATGCCGAAGGCGGAGTACGTGAACGCGACCTACAAGTACCAGCTCGACCGGCCGAAGCCGGATGGCGAATGGACCTGGGCGGAGACCGAGGACCATGACCTCTACATGCAGCGCGAGGCGGACGACGCCGAGGGCATCGCGATGCTCTCCATCATCTCCGGCGACCCCGGGAAGGAGTTCGGCGAGGTGGCCGAGATGGCGGACGGGCTCATGAACAGCCTCCCCGCCGAGGGTCAGGTCCTGAAGGACGCGGAGATCATGCTCGCCGGCGAGAAAGGCCGCCTGGTCGAGGGGACCACGCTGATGGACGGCATCCCCGTCCTCGTCCGGCTCCTGCGGGTCGAGCACCGGGGCCGCATCCACTTCATCCATTTCACACGCCACGAGCACGGCAAGACCACCGACGCCGCGTGGGAGACGATCCTCTCCACCTTCGCCTTCACGGATTGAGAGCCGGTTCGACCTGGAGCCAGGCGCATTCTTCCCGCCGGCAACGGCCGGCCGGCCGACGGTTCGAAAAGGTGAAAAGGTACGTACGTCCCCTCAGGGGGCGCCGGATTCGGGGCGGAGGAAGGCGGTTTCGTTGCAGGTCACGAGCCGCCAGCCCTCGGAGGTGAGGGCGAACTCCGAGAAGGAGCCGTTGCCGCAGTAGAAGCGGTTGGGCTCCGTGAGCGGGATCCCGAGCACCCGGTACATCAGGACGAGGATCGTGCCGCCGTGGCCCACCGAAAGCACCGTCTCTCCCGCGTGCCGGGCCGGCAGGTCCGAGAGGAAGGAGTCGATCCGCGAGAGCACCTGCCGGCGGGACTCGCCACCCGGCGGCGCGAAGTCCGGATCGGTCTTGTAGCGCCCGATCGTCGCCGCCCCGAAGAGACGCGGGAGTTCCGGCCAGACCTCCCCCTCCCACTCGCCGAGGTCCTGCTCGCGAAGCCTCGGATCCACCCGCAATTCGGCCCCGGAGCCGGCCGCGAGGATCCGCGCCGTCTCCACCGCCCGGGGCAGGTCGCTCGCGTACACCACCCCGAAGCCCTCCCCGGCCACGCGCCGGGCGGCGGCCTCGATCTGGCGCCGGCCCTTCCCGTTCATGAGGTGCGCCGAGACCCCCTGCATCCGCTGCTCGCGGTTCAGCTCGGTCTCGCCGTGGCGCACCACGAGGAGTCGCACGACGGGCTTCTCAGCCATCGATCCCCGCCCGTTTCAGGAACTCCGCCTCGTCGATCACCTCGACACCGAGTTCCGACGCCTTCTTCGCCTTCGCGCCGGCGCCGGGGCCCGCCACCACGAGGGAGGTCTTCTTCGAGACCGAACCGGTAGCCTTCCCTCCGAGCCGCAAGACCAGCGCCTCCGCGTCGTCGCGCGCCATTCGTTCGAGTTCTCCGGTGAAGACGACGGTCTGCCCGGCGAAGGGCCGGTCCGAGGCGGCGGGCGCCGGGGCCTCCTCCCGGGGCCGCACGCCGGCGGCGAGGAGCCGCTCGATCACCGCCCGGTTCTCCGGCGCGTCGAGGAAGTCCCGGATCGACCGGGCCACCACCGGCCCGACGTCGGGGATCAACGTGAGCCGCCCGGCATCCGCGGCGAGGAGCGCTTCCAGCGTCCCGAGGTCCCGGGCCACCGCCGCCGCCGTGGCCTCCCCCACGTGGCGGATGCCGAGCGAAAGCAGGAAGCGCGAGAACGTGGTGTCCCGGCTCTTCGCGATCTCCCCGAGGAGGTTGGTCGCCGACTTCTCCGCCATGCGGGGCAGACCGGCCAGCGTCCCGGGATCGAGCCCGTAGAGGTCCGCGAAGTCGCGGACGATCCCCCGCTCCACGAGCGCCTCGACGAGCTTGTCGCCGAGCCCCGCGATGTCCATGGCGCGGCGCGCGCCGAAGTGGAGCAGAGCGGCACGGAGCTGCGCGGGGCAGGCCCGGTTCGGGCAATAGACGGCCACCTCCTCGGGGTCCTCGCGCACCGCCGCGCCGCAGGCCGGACAGGCGACGGGGAACACGAACGGCCGCTCCGCCCCCGTCCGGAGGTCCGCGATCGCCTTCACCACCTTCGGGATCACGTCCCCCGCCCGCTCCACGAGGACGGTGTCCCCCACGAGGACGCCGAGCCGCGCGAGTTCGTCGCGGTTGTGGAGCGTCGCCCGCGAGACGGTGACGCCGCCGAGCGGCGCCGGCTCCAGCTCCGCCACCGGGGTGAGCGCGCCGGTCCGCCCCACCTGCACCACGATCTCCCGGATCTTCGTGGTGGCCTGCCGCGCCTCGAACTTGAAGGCCACGGCGAAGCGGGGCGAGCGGGCGCGGATCCCGAGGCGCTCCGCGATCGCGAGGTCGTCCACCTTGACCACCGCGCCGTCGATCTCGAACTCGAGGCCGTCGCGCGCGCGGCGGAGCTCCTCGATCGCCGCGAGCGCCGAGTCGAGGTCCGCGCAGCGCCGGGAGAGATGGCTCGTGGCGAAGCCGAGTTCCCGGAGCGCGCCGAGCAGGTCCCACTGGGTGGCCGGGGCGAGTCCTTCCACCTCGCCGATCGCGTAGGCGAAGAACCGGAGGGGCCGGCCCGCGGTGACGGCGGGGTCCTTCTGCTTGAGCGATCCCGCGGTGAGGTTGCGGGGGTTCGCGTACGGCGCTTCGCCGGCCTCGGTCAGGCGGCGGTTCAGCGCCTCGAAGTCCGCCCGGGTCATGATCACTTCCCCGCGGACCTCGACACGCGCGGGCGGGGGATCGGCCAGCAGGCGGAGCGGCACGTTGCGCAGCGTCCGGAGCTGCGCCGTGATCTCCTCCCCCCGTACGCCATCGCCCCGCGTGGCGCCGGTGACGAACACCCCCGCCTCGTAGACCGCCTCCACCGCGACCCCGTCGAGCTTCGGCTCCACCACGTAGGAGAAGCGGGCGGCGGGGTCGGCGAGGTGGTTGCGCAGGAGGTCTTCCCACTCCCGGAGGGCCGCTTCGCTCGTGACGTTCTCGAGGGACAGCATCGGCACCTTCCGCACCACCGTGCCGAACTCCGAGACCGGAGCGGCGCCGACCTTCCGGGTGGGAGAATCCGGGGTGACGAGGCCGGGGTACGCGCTCTCCAGGGCCACGAGTTCCCGGTAGAGCTTGTCGTACTCCGCGTCGGAGATCAGGGGATCGTCGAGGACGTGGTAGCGATGGTCGTGGAGCCGGAGCTGCCGCCGCAGCTCCTCGATCCTCGGGGCCGCCTCTCGCTCGCGCTCTTCCATCGGCGGCGATTGTATGCGGGAGCGGCCCCGTCCGGAAGGCCGGCCCGTCCGGGCCGGAACGGGACCCGGCTCCGGACCAAGATGGGCGCCCGCCCCGGCGGCTGCTACCATGTCCGGCCCACCCGCGGAGACCAACCATGGACAAGGACTTCCGACTCCACCCCGCCGACGGCGCCACGGCCCGGCCCGGCCCGCTCCTCCTCGTGATCATGGACGGCGTCGGCATCGGCCGGGGCGACGAGGGGGACGCGGTGGCCCGGGCCTTCACTCCGACGCTCGACGGACTGCGCGCCTCCTGCCCCTTCGCCCGGCTCGCCGCCCACGGCACCGCGGTGGGCATGCCCTCCGACGACGACATGGGCAACAGCGAGGTGGGCCACAACGCCCTGGGGTGCGGGCGGATCTTCGACCAGGGCGCCAAGCTCGTGGACCGCGCCATCGCTTCCGGCACGCTCTTCCGGGGCGAGGGCTGGAAGGAGGTCATCGCCCGCGGCCGGGCCGGCGGCACCGTGCACTTCATCGGGCTCCTCTCGGACGGCAACGTCCACAGCCACATCGACCACCTCTTCGCCCTCCTCGCGGACGCCGACCGCAGCGGGGTGGCGAGGGTCCGGGTCCATCCCCTCCTCGACGGCCGGGACGTGGGCGAGACCTCCGCGCTCCTCTACGTCGACGCTCTCGAGGCGCGGCTCCGGGAGATCGAATCACGCCCCGGGCGGAGCTACCGGATCGCCTCCGGCGGCGGGCGCATGGTCGTCACCATGGACCGCTACGAGGCGGACTGGCGCATCGTGGAGCGCGGGTGGCGCGCCCACGTCCGCGGCGAGGGCCGGCGGTTCGCCTCGGCCCGGGAGGCGATCGAGGCGTTCCGCCGCGAGACCCCGGGCATCATCGACCAGTTCCTGCCGGAGTTGGTGGTGGCCGGCGCGGACGGCCCCGTGGGCCCGGTCCGCGACGGCGACGCCGTCGTCCTCTTCAACTTCCGCGGCGACCGGGCGATCGAGATCACCCGCGCGTTCGACGAGGAGTCGTTTTGTCACTTCGACCGCGGCCCGCGGCCGGACGTCGTCTACGCCGGGATGATGGAGTACGACGGCGACCTGCACCTGCCCCGGCGCTACCTCGTCACGCCGCCCGCCATCGACCGGACGCTGACCGAGTACCTCTGCGCGAGCGGGGTCACCATGCTGGCGGCGGCCGAGACCCAGAAGTACGGCCACGTGACGTACTTCTGGAACGGCAACTGCGCCGGCCTCTACGACCCGCGCGCGGGGCGGTACGTCGAGGTCCCGGCGCAGGTCGTGAAGGGACCGGCCCACGAGGCGCACGTGCGGCGCTCGGAGCACGAGACCCACGTCGAGGTGAAGAGCGACCAGGTGCCGTTCGAGCAGCGGCCGTGGATGAAGGCGGCGGA
>JALOQY010000313.1 GCA_025459285.1 Planctomycetota bacterium
CGGCCCTTCAAGAAGAAGACCATGGTGAGTCTGAACCCCATCATGGTGGACGGCACCGGGATGTGCGGCGGCTGCCGCGTCACGGTGGGCGGGAAGCTGAAGTTCGCCTGCGTCGACGGGCCCGACTTCGACGGCCACAAGGTCGACTTCGACGACCTCATCTTCCGGCTGAAGCGGTTCCGCGAAGAGGAGCAGATGGCGATGGACGACTGGCTGAAGAAGTGCCACGGCGTGGAAGCGAAGGCCTGATCAGGGAGTCCCCATGGCGACGAACAAGACCATCCGAACGATCCCCCAGGAGCGCACGCCGATCCCCGAGCAGCCACCCGAGGCTCGGGTGAAGAACTTCTCGGAGGTCGCCCTCGGCTACCGGCTCGATGATGCCCGGCGGGAAGCCGAGCGGTGCCTCATGTGCGCCGAGCCGACCTGCATCTCCGGCTGCCCGGTGGAAGTGGACATCCCCGAGTTCATCCGGCGGATCACGGCGGGCGACTACCGGGGTGCCTACGAAGTCATCACGAACGAGAATCTCCTGCCGGCCATCTGCGGGCGCGTTTGCCCGCAGGAGGACCAGTGCGAGGGCGTCTGCAAGGTGGCCGAGTCCCTGGAGCCGGTGGCGGTGGGCCGTCTCGAGCGGTGGATCGGCGACCTCGCGCTCGAGCAGGGCTGGACGAACGTGCCCTACATCGAGCAAAACGGGATCAAGGTCGGCATCGTGGGCTCCGGTCCCGCGGGCATGACCTGCGCCGCGGAGATGGCGAAGGCGGGGTGCGACGTCACGATCTTCGAGGCCCTCCACGCCACGGGCGGCGTGCTCCGCTACGGGATCCCGGAGTTCCGGCTCCCGAAGGAGGTCATCGACGCCGAACTCGGGAACCTCACGCGCCTCGGCGTGAAGATCGAGTGCAACACGCTGGTCGGGCGGCTCTTCACGGTCGAGCAGATGCTCACCGAGATGGGCTACTCGGCGGTCTTCATCGGCAGCGGAGCGGGCTATCCGACCTTCATGGGGATCCCCGGGGAATCGCTTGCCGGTGTGCTCTCGGCGAACGAGCTCCTGACACGATGCAATCTCATGCGGGCCGGCGAATTCCCCGAATTCGACACTCCGCTCGGTCTTGGCCGGCGCGTGGCGGTCATCGGTTCCGGCAACACGGCGATGGACGCGCTCCGGGTGTCTCTCCGCCTCGGCGCGGAGAAGGTCTACTGCATCTACCGGCGCACGAAGAAGGAGAGCCCGGCGCGCGCCGAGGAGCTGCATCATGCCGAGGAGGAGGGGGTGGAGTTCCACTGGCTCACCGCCCCGGTGGAACTCCTCGCGGACGAGAAGGGCCGCGTCCGGGCCATGCGCTGCATCCGCATGGAACTCGGCGAGCCCGACTCCTCGGGCCGACGCCGCCCGGTGCCCGTGGCCGGGAGCGAATACGAGTTCGAGTGCGACATGGTGGTCTACGCCATCGGCACGAACGCGAATCCGATTCTCGGCCAGACGACGAAGCTCAAGCTGAACAAGTGGGGGTACATCAAGGCCGACGAGGAGGGCCAGACCTCGATGGCGGGCGTGTTCGCCGGCGGCGACATCGTCACCGGCGCGGCGACGGTGATCCTCGCGATGGGCGCGGGGCGCAAGGCGGCCCAGGCGATGAAGCGCTACCTGGGGCTGCGCGAAACGGAAGCGGTGTACGCGGAAGGGCCGCGCGAGCGTCTCTTCGGCATGGATCCGGCGGAGCAGACGTTCTGCCGGCTCCGGGTGTAGGCGATCAGCGGGGAGTCGAGATGGCGACGAAGACGAAGGGCGCGAGCGGGACGGGCAGCGTGAAGGTCAAGACACTGAAGGACCACGTCGTGGAGGTCGTCAGCGACTCCGGCGAGGGCGCCCAGAAGTGCGCCCAGTCGTTCGCGAGCATTGCCGCGCGGAGCGGCAACGGCATCTGGACGGTGGAGATCATCCCCGCCGAGATCCAGCCGCCGGCGCGCAGCATCGCGGGGGCCAGCGGCAACCGCATCCGGCTCGGCAGCTACCACGTGACGAACGGCGGGGACGAGGCCGACCTCGTGGTGGCGCTGAACGAGCAGGTGCTCCTCGGGCGGGTCCGTGCCGGGGAGATCAAGCCCGGTGGCATCATCCTGCTCGAGAACATGTGGCGCACGCACGAGGACGAGAAGATCGCGCGGGAGTATGCCGAGGCCTTCGATCAGATCGTCGCCGCCGGCTACCGCGTGTACGAAGTCCCGATGCGGCAGGAGTGCCTCGCGCTCATGACCGACGCGCGGCGCGGCAAGAACATGTTCGCGCTCGGACTCCTCTGCGGCGTCTACAGCTTCCCGATCGAGGACGCCCGAAAGCAGGTGGAATTCACGTTCGGGAAGAAGAACCGGACGATCATCGAGTCGAACCTGAAGCTTCTCGAGGCCGGCTACCGCTGGGCTGACGCGAACCTCGACTTCAAGTTCCACGTCCCGCCGGCGAAGATCGACGCCGAGCGGATCGTGCTGAACGGCAACATCGCGGTGGGCCTCGGGGTCCTCGCCTCGGGCATGGAGGTCTGCGCGATGTACCCCATCACGCCGGCCACCTCGGCCTCGCATTACCTCGCGGACGTCTTCGACCAGGTGGGCGGCGTGGTCCATCAGGCGGAGGACGAGATCGCCGCCTGCTGCTTCGCCATCGGCGCCTCCTATGCCGGGAAGTGCGCCGTGACGATCACGAGCGGCCCGGGCTACTCGCTGAAGCAGGAGGCCATCGGGCTCGCCGTGATGGCCGAGATCCCTCTCGTGGTGGTGAACGTGCAGCGGGGCGGCCCTTCCACCGGCCAGCCCACGAAGGTGGAGCAGGGCGACGCGCTCTGCGCGATCTTCGGCAGCCACGGCGACGCGCCGAAGGTGGTGATGGCCGCGGCGGACATCGCGGACTGCTTCTACTCGGTGATCACCGCCCGGCGCATCGCCGAGACGTTCGGCATGGTGGTCGTCCTGCTGACGGACGCCAACCTCGCCACGGCCCAGCAGCCGATGACACGGCCCGTGTTCGACCCGGCGTGGCTCGCTTCGCCGGCGGTGCAGACGCCCGTCACGCCGGGATCGAAACCCTACGACTGGGATCCGGTCACCGGCCTGTCGCCTCGCTTCCGCCCCGGGCAGCCGAACGGCATGCATACGCTCACCGGCCTCGCCCACGACCGGATGAGCCGCGTGGCCTACGACCCGGAGATCAACCAGGAGGGGATCCGCCACCGGAGCCTCAAGCTCGCCGCACTCCAGAAGACCCTCGCGCCGCCCGAGGTCGTGGGGGACCCGGAGGGCGATCTCCTCGTCGTCGGGTTCGGGAGCACCCGCGGCGCGATCGAGGAGGCCGTGGAGAGGCTGCGCGCCGACGGCCACAAGGTGGGGGCGCTCCACCTGCGGTTCCTTTCACCCATGGCCTCCGGCATCGGCGCGATCCTCGCGAAGTACCGGAAGGTCATGACCGTGGAGATCAGCTGGTGCGACGACCCCGCCGAGGAGTTGATCGACGCCGACAACCGGCGGTACTCGAACCTCGCGTGGCTCCTCCGGGGCCGGTTCCTCGCGGACGTGGACTGCTGGTGCGAGGTGAAGGGGCAGCCGATCAAGCCGGGTTCCATCGAACGGGTGCTGCGCGCGAAGCTCGCTGAACTCGGGGGGAGGTGAGAGATGATCGAGGCACTGACGGGATCCCTGCCGCCGGCCGGAGTGGAAGTCCGGACGCTCGCCGACTACGGGAAGGGCGTGCCGCGCTGGTGCGACGGCTGCGGCGACAACTCCATCCTCGCCGCGCTCCAGCGGCTCTGCCGGGACGAGCATCTGGACCGGGAGAAGGTGATGTGCGTGTCGGGCATCGGCTGCTCGAGCCGATTCCCCCACTACATGAACACGTACGGCTTCCACAGCCTGCACGGCCGCGCGCTTCCGGTGGCGGAGGGGATCCGGATCCGCCGCCCGGACCTCACGATCTTCGTGAACACCGGTGACGGGGACTGCTGCTCCATCGGCACGTCGCACTGGATCCACGCCATCCGCTACAACATGGACATGACCGTGATGATGCACGACAACGGCATCTACGGTCTGACCAAGATGCAGGCGTCGCCGACGTCGCCCATCGGGCTCAAGACGAACACGAGTCCGCGGGGGGCGGTCCTGAAGCCCCTGAACCCGCTCGTGACGACTCTCGGCGTGGAGAACGTCTCCTTCGTGGCGCAGGCCGTGGACTGGCTGCCGCAACTCTCCTTCGAGATCCTGTCGCAGGCGTTCCACCACAAGGGCTTCTCGTTCATCCGTATCCTCCAGCGCTGCCCGAACTACCTGCCGAAGCTCTTCGACCCGTGGGTGAAGGAGCGCGAGCGGACCTTCGTGTTGGTCAACGATCGCGGGATCCCGGACCGCCCGGAGATCCGGGAACTCGCGCCGGTGCTGGAACACGACCCGTCGGACATCCATCGCGCGCGGGAGATCGCTTCCGGCACCGACCCGGTGCCGGTGGGGATCCTCTACCGCAACGACGAGGTGCCCTGTTACGAGGACCTGCGCCGGTCGGAGCGGGTCGTCACCGCCGACGAGGTCCGCCGGGTCCTCGACGCGGAGTTCGACAAGTTCAGCGTGAAGACGTCCCTCTGACGCCGGATGCGTGGAGACGAAGCCGTGACGAAGAAGACCGCAGTCGAGACCAGGGTTCGCCCCTCCCCCGAAGCGAAGCATGCGAAGGCCCCCCCGGTGGCAGGCGAGGCGCGGTTCCCGGCGCTGCTGGCGCGCCACCGCGACCGCGCAGTGCTCCGTCACGACTACCCGGCGGTGCTCTGCACCCGGCGGCCGGGCCCGGTGGTCGCGGGCCTCTCCTCGCTCGTGGACGCCGCCCTCCGGCAATCCGCCCCGCGCGGCGTGCCCGGGGAGCGGGCCCGGCGGCTCGCGCTGAAGGTCGAGGCGCTGCTGCGGGCGGCGGCGATCCGGGGCGGAGCGGGAAAGCTCTCCGCGGCCTTCGACCGGGCGGCGGCCGAGGTTCTCGCGGCGGCCCCGGAGGACGGGCGGGAAGCGATGGCCCGGGAACTCGCGGCAACGAAGAGTGCGCTGGGCACCGATGGCGAGCTGATCGACGGCGACGTCAGCGCCCCGGAGAGGATCCTGCGTCACGCGTTCCGGGAGATCGAGGGCGCCCGCCTCGCCGCGGCGCGGCGGGAGGTGGACGACCTGGCGCACCGGCTCGACGAGATCCTGCGAGCGGATCGCATGGCGGCACCGGAGGCCCGCCGGCCCGAAGCCCTCCGGTCGTCGGTGGGACCGGGCTTCGCGCGCGAGTTCGACTTCGCCGCGCTGTCGAAGATGCTGGCGCGTTCCCCCGGTGTCCCGGCTCTCGACGCCTCGCGGCGCTCGCGGATCGAGCTGGCGCTCGCGGTCCTCCGGGCGCAGCGGTTCTTCGGCGCCGGCGCCTTCGAGTGCGTCTTCGCCCGCGGTGGTGACGCGCTCGCGGCCTTCCGGGAGCGGCTCCCGGAGATGGCGCGGTTCATGAAGGCGGTCTGCGTCGCGCGTCTCGAAGTGGGCGGGGCCTACCGGCCGGAGATCCACGATCCCTGGTTCGCCTCGTTCGACGAGACCTCCCTCGGCGCGGCGGAGATCGC
>JALOQY010000314.1 GCA_025459285.1 Planctomycetota bacterium
GGCGCAGACGGTGGATGATCTCTCCGGCCCGTACGTTTTCCGCCACGATGTCGGCCAGTGCGTCGCGCACCTCCCCGACGTCCGGCTCACCACGTTCGAGGAACCGCTGCGCCGCCTGGGCGTTGCCAAGGATCGCCGTGAGCGGCTGGCTCAACTCGTGGGCGAGGGAGCCCGCAAGCTCCCCGAGCATGTTCACGCGCGAGAGGTGGGCCAGTTGCGCTCGCTGCAGGCGGATCTCCGTCTCCGACTGCCGGCGCTCGGTCACGTCCAGCATGGCGCCCACCACGCGGACCGGCTTCCCGCGGTCGGCGGCAATCACCCGACAACGAGTGACGACCAGACGCTGGGATCCGTCGGGCCTCTTCAGCCGGAATTCGTCGACGAAGTCGGTCCGGTCCCTCGTCGCGCTCCGCAGTCCGCGCTCGATGCGCCCGTGGTCCTCCGGGTGGATCCGCGACATGACCGTCCCGAAATCGAGATCATCGTCGGCCGGGAACCCGAACATCCGCCGCCATCGAGCCGATCCCCACACCCGGTCCTCGGTGACGATCCACTCCCAGACTCCGATCTCGGCCGCCTCGGCGGCGAGCGCCGCCCGCTCTTCGCTCTCGCGGAGTTCCGACGTGAGGCCGACGGCGCGGGCGGCCTCGCGACTGACCCCGAAGCCCATCGCCGCCACCACGCCGAGAAAGAAGGGAGCGACGGTGAGCGGCCAGTCGATGAGTCCCCATGCCACCGGCACGGCCAGGAGGAGCGCGGCAAGGGACAGGAGCGCGATGCCGCCGCAGGACGGCAGCGCCTGGCGCCGGTCTCCACGTCGCCAGACGGTAACCGTGGCATCCGCGGCGAAAACCGCGAAGAGCAGCAGGCTCCCCTGGCCGAAGATCGTCCAGGGGTTATTGACGCCGACTCCCGTGACGGTGGGTTCCCCGAGGAGCGATACGACCTTCAGATGCGTGACGGAGAGGAAGGTGAGGTTCTCCCCCACGAGGAAATTGGCCACCAGTCCCACGCATCGCAGCGAGCAGATCAGGATGGCGATCCACCTCCGTCCGGCCCTGAGGTGGAGGCGGATGAAACCCACCATGCACAGGATGACCACCGAGGACGGGATCTGCGCCCAGCGCAAGGCCGCGCCGTACTCGGCGGGCGTCGAGGAGTGCATCATCAGCAGTTCGCAGATGACGAATGCCGAGGCGGCCGTCGCCGACAGTGCGAGGAGGTGCTGGCCCCACGTCTTCCGCTGAAAGCCCCGGAACGACAGGTTGACGACCGCGAGCGTCAGGCACGCGGAGGAGATCATGGACCAGACGATCGTGCTGATGCTCATGGGATCCGTGGATCCTGTCGCAGGCTCCCGAAACGGGTCCGACGCCCGCCCGGCGAGCGCCATACGAACGGCCCGGCGTTCCGGCAGAACCTATCCCCCCCCGCCGCGGGTGTCAACCTCCTCGCTGACCTTTCAGCCGCCGCCCGGGACGCTCGCGGTCGTCCGGCGCCCCTTTCCCGGGCGTTCGCACCGCCTCCGCCCCCCTCTCCCCGGAACCCGCGAGCGGTCCGGAGGTTTACTGGGTCAACGGTTCGGGCTCTCTTCTCCGGCGGAGTCTTGCGCGTCGGGCGAGGCGCCCGGACGTATGATCACGAAGGCGCGGGGGGCCGGCAGCCGTCCCATGACCGGTCCGCCGCCGCGGAGGTCCGCCCATGCCGAGAGCCGCCTGCCTCTCCCTGTTCCTCCTGTCCCTGCTCCTGCCCGCCCCCGTCCGGGGCCAGGAGGAACCCGCCGCGCAGATCGAGTGGGTGAAGGACCTTTCCGCCGCCCTCGCCAAGGCGAAGGAGACCGGGAAGATCCTGCTCATCTGCGTGAACGCGAAAGTGGTGGAGGGCGAGCGGGGCGAAGAGCCCGCGGCGAAGGGGCTGCGCGAGGTGGTCTACCGGGACCCCCGGATCGTGTCGCGGTCCCGCGCGTTCGTCTGCTCGCTCGTGTCGCCGAACAGCAGCGTGGCCGACCACGGGGTGCTCGGGAACCTGGGGGTCATGGCCCCGATCATCTCCCCGCAGCACATCTTCGTGAGCCCGGAGGGAGACCGGGTCCTTCATCGCCTCGAGTACTGGCCGCACGGCAAGGGCGACAAGGCGGTGGAGGCGCTCCTCGCGATGATGAAGGAGGCCGAGGAGGCGCTCGCCGCTCCGAAGCCCCCCGCCGAGCCGACGGCCCCGCCAGTGGAAGGCGCGAAGCCGATCCCTCCGACCGACGAGGCGCGCGCGCAGTGGATCGCCGATCTCCTTTCGAAGGTCCGGGACGTGCCCGCCGAACGGGGCCCGGCGCTGAAGGCGCTCGTCAAGGAGGACCGGGAGGGCGACTGCACCGGCCCGCTGATCAAGTTGCTCGGGGAGACGAAGAAGGACACCGACTTCCTCCGCCTGCTGATCCGGGCTCTCGGCCGGGACAAGCTCTTCGCCGCGGCCCTGCCCGTCGCGGCGCACCTCGGCCACCGGGAGGACCGGATCCGCGCCGAGGCCGCCGTCAGCCTGGAGTACATCGGCTGCCGCGACCGCAAGGTCATCGCCGAACTCACGAGCGCGACCGGCCGCGAGAAGGACGAACTGCTCGCGAACCACGCGTACCGCGCCCTCGGCCGATGCGGGGTGGAGGACGCCGGGACGCGCGCCCTGCTCCTGAAGATGGCCGCGAACGGGAAGAGCGAGTTCGCGACGTACGGCCCGGCCATGGGGCTCGCCTACTTTGAGCGCGACGAGAAGGCGGCGCGGGGCGTGGAGAAGATCCTGAAGCTGGTCGGCCTCCCCGGTGGCGGCCGCGGCGCCGGCCAGAACACGATGAAGCGCGTGCTCCTCTCCTGGACCCTCGCGGAGATCGGGGAGCCGAAGAGCGAGGACTTCGTCCGGGACGAGCTGATCCTCCCCCTCCAGGGCAACACGGCGTTCTGGGTGGAGGGGATGCTGAACTTCTGGGAGGCGGTCGCCCGGACCTGCGCCGGGGAGGACGAGATGGCGGCGGTGGAGGGCGGGGTGAAGTTCACCGTGGGGATCGCGCTGCGGTTCGGCGGCGGCCGCGACGGCGGCACCTCCTCCATGAGCATGATGGACGAGGCCCGCCGCGGGCGCGAGGACGCCGGCTTCACGCCGAAGGGCGACGGCCTCACCGAGGGCGAGGGCGGCGGGCCGGGCGGCCCCGGCGGCGGCCCGGGCGGCCGGCCCGGTGGCGGAAAGGGCGGCCGGTGAGGGGCGAGGCGTCACTGGCCGGCGACCGGACGGGGGAGGGGCCGGGGGCGCTGACCAGGCGGTTCTGCGGTGAGGGCGGCTGGCTGGTCGGTCCGGGTCTGCCGGTGCCGGAGGACCCGGGCGACTGCTGGCACTTCAAGGCCGGCGCGGTCATCGGCTGTGGACGGTTGCGCTGTCATGCGTGCGGCCAGGACGTGCGCGAGCGGAGCGGGCTGTACTTCCCCAGTGCTGCCGCGCGCGCCGCGGAACTCCACGCCGCCGGAGATTGGGGGGCGGTGCCTGGCGCGATGGCGGCCGAGGGTGTCCGGACATACGCCTGCGCATGCTCCGCGGAGACGGTGTCGATCCCGGCCTGCCTGTCCCCCGACGACGAGGAGGTGCGCAACGCCCCCGACCTTCCGTGGCGCTGCGCCGGCCACCCGCCCGGGCAACTCCCCCTTTGCGTGGACGGCGAGCCCATCGACGCCGGCACGGATTTCCCTGCGCTCATCCGGCGGGTGGCGGGCGGGTCGCCGCCCCCGTGCTGCCAGGGCCCGCACCGCGAGTTCCCGGCGGAGTGGCTCTGCAGGCTCTACGTGCGCCTCGAGCCCCTGCCTTCGGGCCGCGATCTGGCCGAGGCCGCCTCCTCCTGCCTCTCGGACGAGGACGAGTTGACCGCCGGAGCGGCGCTGGTGCTCTTCGACCGCTTCCCGCGCGCGCCCGGCCACGGGGCGGTGGCGGCGGCGCTACGGCGCGCGGAGGCAGAAGGCGCGCCCACGACGCGGCGCGCGCGTTACGGCGACGGGTTCTTCGTCTTCGATTTCCTGGAGGTGCTCTCCCGGCGGATCGAGGAGGGCGACGCGGACCCCGAGGCGCTCGACCTGTGTCGGAGCGCGCTCGGGCGTCGGCGGACCGCCGTGGCCCCGCGGGTCTTCGCGGCGGTCGCACGCCACGACCCCGGGTGGCTGGCCGCCAACGCCGGCGATCTGGCGCGCCTCTGCCTCGACAACCAGGACGGCGTGCTGAAAGCCCTCGCCGGCACAGGTGGCGGGCCCGGCGGTCGTCCGGGCGGCGGAGGCGGCCAGTGAGAGCCCGCGCGCCGCGGTGCGTTCCTCTGGTCCTCCCCGTCGCCCTCCTCGTCGCCCTCCTCGTCGCGCCGGCCGCATCCGCCCCGCCAGCGGATCACGCCACGGGCGAGTTCGTCCTCACCGCTCCGAAGGGCGCGACCTACACGCTGATCGTCCCGGACTCCTACGACCGGAAGTCGGGCGCGACCCTGCTCCTGTGGCTCCACGGCGCGGGGGACAACCACGCCAACGCCGCGCGCGGCGCGAAGAGCTTCAGCCTCCCCGACGGCTGGATCACCGCCATCCCCGACGCCCGGGCGAGCGGGGCGTGGCAGATGGACGAGGAGGACCGCGTCATGGACGTGGTGGACCAGGTCGTGAAGGCCTACCACGTCCGGCGCCTCTTCATCGGCGGCTTCTCGCGGGGCGGCTTCTTCACGTTCGGGTTCGGCCTGAACCACACGGACCGGTTCGTCGGCTACCTGTGCGTGGGCGGCGGCCTGCCGAACCCCGCCCTCGCGAAGAAGGAGGACGCGGAGAAGATCTGGGTGGCGATCCTCCACGGCGAGGCCGACTCCGTGGTGCCCTTCAGCAACGCCACGACGACCCGCGACGCGTTCCAGAAGGCGGGCTTCAAGGACCGGCTCTTCTTCCGGAGCACGCCGGGTCTCGGCCACTCGATCGACCGGGAGGCGCTGAAAGCGGCGATTTCGTGGCTCGACGCGAACGCCGCGTCCCTTTCGAGCCCGAAGGACTTCCACGACTACGGGATGAAGCTCCACGGTCGGGGGGAGTCGGGCCGCGCGTACGAGGTGCTGTCGCGGTTGAAGGAGGAGGAGTGCGGCCGGGAGGACTGGTGGAAGGCGGTGGTCGCCACGCGAAAGAAGATCGAGGACGCCGCGGAGAAGGACGGGAAGAAGGTGAAGAAGGCGATCGAGGCCGGCCGGGACGCGAAGTGGGTCCCGGAGTGGCGGGCCTACGACCGGACCTACGGCGGCGTCCCCTTCCACGGCGAGGTCCTCGCGGCCTTCACGGCGCGCGTCGCGGCGCAGGACGAGGCGGCGGGCGCCCTGTGGACGAAGGCCGCGGCGGCGAAGGACACGGGCGACGCGAAGGGCGCCATCGAAGCCTGCCTCGCCATACGGGACGACTGCTACGTCGCCGCCGGCGAGCCCGTCGCGAAGGCGAAAGCGCTCCTGGCGGACTTTCGGGCCGACCCGGCGATCATGAAGAAGCACCGCCGCCTCCTGAAGGACACGGAGAACTGGAAGTAGCCCCGCTCCTTCGCGCCGTCCGCCCGGTCCCGCGCCGGCCTGCGACCAT
>JALOQY010000315.1 GCA_025459285.1 Planctomycetota bacterium
GTCGGACTCGATCCGGTCGACCGGGATGGCCTCGGTGCGGCGGCGGCGCCGATGGTGGAGTGCCGCGCCGTCGTACTCACCGCCGAGCCTTACGCCTGCAACGCCTACGGCAATGCTCGCGACATCGTCCGCGCCCTGCCTCGGCCCGAGCACTACCGGATCGCCGGGGCCGTCCACGTGGATGCCGAGTGGCCCACCAGCTGGCTGGCCGAACTCGTCTGCGGCCGTTCCACCGACGAGAAGCGCGCCAGGTTCAAGGAGCGGGCGACCCTGGTCCTGAAGGAAGCGTTCGCCCTGCCGGCCGCGGCCGGGATCCGGGATGACTGACACGGGCGCGGGAGGAGATCGCCGGCCTGATGGAGGGACTTCTCTGCACCGACTCGCCCCCGGCCGGGACCACGCGGCCCTCGGACTGGCTCGCGCGGCACCGGGAGACGCTGGGGGTGCGCTACGCGAACGAACTGGCGCGCCGGAGGGACTGCCGTCGCTCCTGCGAGTCGATCGCCCGCGGCGCCTGAGGGGCCCTCCGCCCCTGACCGGGTGACGGTCCGATCGCGATCCGGTCGACTCCGGGGACGTGCGGTCCGGGCACCATCCCGGCCGGAGAGCCGGCGGGCGCCGCCCGGCCGGACCTCGGCCGCGTGAGACGCCCGGACGCGGATTGCCTGCGGCGTGCCGATCGGTTACGGTAGCCGGGCCATGGACACGCCCCCTCCGCTCCCCCCGACGGCCACCCCGGGACGGCGGCGGGGATGGCTGGTCGCTGGCATCGTGACCGGGGCGGTCCTGGGGCTGGCGGCGATTGCCTGGCCTGTCGTCCGGGCCGTCATCGACTCCGGGATCACGCGGGGGCCGGATGCCTTCTTCGGAGAGCAGCACCTGAAGACGGCGGTCGCCCTCATCGAGCTGCACCGGGTGCGCCATGGCCGATGTCCCGAGAGCCTCGGCGACCTCGAGTTCATCGGCCCCATGGATGATCTCGCGCTGGAGAGCGTCGAGTACCTCCCGAACGCCGGCCGGACCGAACACTGGGTCGAGGTCCGGCGGGGCTTCCTCGGCAAGCCGGACATCGAGATGCCCGCGGAGTTCTGGCGGGGTACGGGCTACTCCCCGGCCCTGAGGCCGCGCAGCGCGCGGAGGGGCTTCGGCCGGGAGGGGCCAGGACATGAGTCCGACCGCTGAGGGCAGCGGATCCGGCGACCGCGAAGCCGGTGCCGGGCCATCGCGGCCGCGGCGATGGAGGAGGGTGGAAATCGCACTGTGCGGTCTCTTCGTGCTCCTGATGAGCATCGGAGCGGCAAGGGATCCCGGCTCGTCGCGCCGGTACGAGGAGGATTTCCTCTACTGGGGCTGGGCCATCCTGCTCCTCATCTTCGCCACGATCTTCACGGCCCGGGGGCGGGACCTCTGGTTCCGGGTGGTCGCCTACCCCGCCGCGCTGCTCCTCGGATGCCTGGTTCTTGCCGTCGATGTCGGCCGCGTCTACGGCTATGGATGGCAGTCGGTCATCTGGGTGCTGCCGTTCGGGGTGCTGTATGCCCTGGGCGGGTGTGCTTACATGTTCATCCTGAACGGAGTGATCCCCTTCTGCTGGCGCAAGATCAAGGGGCCGTTGATCTGAGCGCAGGCCGCCTGCCGGCGGGGCGGCCCGCGCCGGACCAGCGGGCCGGACAGGATGACTGACCGGGGACGTTGTCAACTTGTCGACTTGTCGACTTCCCGGGGCCCGGCCCGCGATCCTGCCGGGCGGATCAGGTGGATGGAGTGCCCGAGAGGTGGTGTGCCATGGACGAGGGTCGGATCCTCCACATCACGACGGCCGCGGAGTGGCGGGAGGCCGGGCGGCGGGGGGCTTACGTGCCGGCGGGCTTCGCCCGCGACGGGTTCATCCACTGCTCCCGGGCCAGCCAGGTCCTCCGTGTCGCGGACTTCCTGTTCCGCTGGCAAAGGGATCTCGTGCTGCTCGAGATCGATCCGGCCCTGGCCGGCGCGCCCGTGCGGACGGAGAACCTGGAGGGCGGGAAGGAGCTGTTCCCCCACCTCTACGGCCCCCTGCCCGTCCCGGCCGTGGTGGCCGTCCACCCGTTCCCGTGCCGCGCGGACGGCCGCTTCGATCTTCCTTTGCCTTGACCTGCTCTGGCCGCCCGCCGTGACGTGGAAGATCGACGTCCTGATGGCGACGGCCGAAGTCGTCGCGCCGGTCCTCGCCGCCGGGAGGGAGATCGCCGCGCGGCTGACCCCGGAGACGCGGAAGGCGATCCTCCGGGTCAAGGGCGTCCTCTGCACGCATCCTGAATACCGCCGGAGATTCCGCAGCACCGACATCTACGAGGCGGTCCTCTCCGGCGGAGTCCGGACCGTGCCGGACTGGTGGACCTGGCTCGAGAGCCGGCGCGAGGCGGCCCTGTGACGGCTCGGGCGGCCATGGCGCTGCTCCGCGGCTCGCCGGCGCCGCCGCGGTTTCACGAGGCAGAACTGGCGCAGTGTCGAGAGAGCCTGCATCATCGGCTGGCTGCCAGTGGACGAGCCGCCCGCGGACACGGCGGTCCGGAGTGAGTGCATCGGCCCGCGACGACCCGCGCATCCTCCCCATCGCAGATCCCGACGGCCGGGCAGTAGAGCCGGCCGGGCCACCGGAGCACGCCATGCCGAAGTCGCGGAAGACGAAGCCGGCCGGACCACGGGACGGAAGTCCCCGTCCGTCCGTGGGCCGCCGCGCCGTCGCGCCGGCCGCGGGGGAGTCCGTCAGGCGGGTCGGCCGCATCATGTACATCGAGCGCAAGGCCGGGAGCCTCGTCGGCCCGGCGCGGATCGGCCGTGTGACGTTCTCGAAGACCGGCCGCACGCTCCGCTATCGGGACCAGACCTTCCGGAGTCTCCGGGGCGCAGGGTTCAAGTCGAACTACGTCTGCGTGGAGACGGGCGAGGACTGGTGGATCTCCGGCCCGAAGCGCCGGGGCGGGGACCGGATGTATGGTTCGGCCCTGCCGGTGGAGATCGATGAGGACGTTCGCGCTGAGTACTGGCGGGAGATCCGCCGGCAGCCGGAGAGGGGGGACGAGACCGTCGCCTGAGCGGAGACGCGGAGCCGGCCCCGCTGGTCGGCTCCGCGGGCATTTGAGCGCCGGCGCCGGCGACACCTGGAACGGGCATCGGGACCGCGATTGACCGGGGTGCCCGACCAGTGTATACTCTTTGTATATCCACGGAGGCCCGAATGCGCACCAGGATCGTCAAGTGGGGCAACAGCCTCGGGTTGCGTATCCCCAAGGCCTTCGCCGAGGAGGTGCAGGTCGGCGAAGGGTCGGTGGTCGAATTGTCGCTGGAAGACGGCCGACTGGTGATCCGGGTGGCCACGGTGAGCGAGTATGCGCTCGAAGAGCTGGTTCGCGGCATCTCCAGCCGGAACCTCCACCGGGAGATCGACACGGGGGAACCGGTGGGGGGTGAGGCGTGGTAGCGCCGACGCGAGGGTCGCGCTACGTGCCGGCGCGCGGTGACGTCGTATGGCTGCGGTTCGATCCACAGGCCGGCAGCGAGCAGGCCGGGCACCGCCCGGCGCTCGTGATTTCGCCGAAGTCATACAATGGCCGGGTCGGGCTGGCGCTGTTCTGTCCACTGACGACCCAGGTCAAGGGGTATCCGTTCGAAGTGGTGCTGCCGCCCGGCGGCCAGGCGACGGGCGCGATCCTGTCGGACCAGATCAAGAGCCTGGACTGGCGCGTGAGGCGCGCGAAGAAGTTCGGCGAAGTGTCGGACGAGACTCTCTCGGAAGTACTCGGCAAGATCGGCGCCCTGGTGGGCTGGTCCTCCGGATGACCAGCTCAGGCTCTCAGACCGGCGCGGTGGTGCCCGTGAACCGGAGTGATCATGGCCGGCGCTCGGCTGGCGAGCCGGATGGAGGGTGAAGCATGTCCGATGGACATCATCGAGATGGCGAGTCGCCGGGCGGCGAGGTCGTGTACGGCCTCCGGATGCAGGGTGACGAACGCTTCTTCCACATCGGTTCGGGCTCCGAGCGACGGGCGCACGATCTGAACCACCGGAGCCCGGCGGTGCGGTCCTTCATCGAGACCCGGGGCGGGGACGCGCGGGTCGAGGTGGTGATCCTCGAACGGCATCGCTGCCCGGCCCGCGCGCGGCTCCGGGAGATGGAACTCGTCGGCCGGCACCAGCCGGAGACGAACACCTTCGGGCGCTCGTCGATCCCCGCGGGGATCCTTCATGGCCGGCCCAAGAGATCGAAGGTGCGGTGCTCCTGCGGTGCGCCGGACTGCTACGGCGCCGAGGTCGACGCCCGGAGCCGCTGAGCGGCGCAGGAAGGGCGGCGGGGGGAATCGGCAAGGCAGGTCCCTGGTCGCTCCGGCAGGCTTCTGCGGCCTCGAGGGCTGCGGCTGGCGCGGAACGGGATCCCCGGGCGGCCCACTCGGTCGTTTCGCGGCGGGGAGTCGGGTGACGCGCACGTGGGGCCGGTGGGCGGTACCCTCGCGGTTCGTGCAGGCGGATGGCCCACGGAGGGGCACTCCGCATGGGTGGTACGAACGAACCGGGAGGTACGACGATGACGGAGGAGATGGTCAGCTTCAGGGGGATGCGGGTGTCGGCGGACTGGCCGCGGCGGCTGCGAGATGCGCAACTCTCCACTACCTGCCGCAGGAACGGGGTCGAGATGGGCCGCGTCCGGTACGGGGATGAGCGGCACGCCTGGGGGGCAGAGCGCCGGCCGTGCCACGACTGCGCGGCCGCCCGTGGCGAGTTCCACGTGCCCGGGTGCGACGTCGAGGAGTGTCCGGCCTGCGGCGGACAGATGCTGGGCGGGTGCGACTGCGAGTGGCCGGACGACGAGGAGGAAGAGTAGTCCCGGATCCGGAGGCGGTCGAAAGGGTGTGCCGGCGCGCGGCCGGGCCGTCTCAGGGGGTGATCGCCGCGCCCCACGCGTTCCCGACGGCGGAGAGCATCGCGGGGATCGAGTGGAAGGTCCCGGCGCGAGCGAGGGCCATCGCGGAGAGGCGGGACCGGAGCGCGGGGTGGACGGCGAAGCGTTCCAGCGCGGCGGCCAGGGCCCCGGCGTCGTGGGGGGGGATCAGGACGGCCGCCCCTCCGAGGAGTTCGCGCGTCGCGGGGAGGTCGGTGGCGACGACGGGGACGGAGGCGGCCATCGCCTCCAGCAGGAAGTAGGGGGAGGACTCGAAGTCCGTCGTGAGGACCGCGGCGTCGGCGGCCCCGAGGAGCCTCGCGGCGTCGGGGCGGGCGCCGGTCAGCAGGGCCGGCGAGGCGGGGAGCGTCCCGGCCAGCCTGCCGCCGCCGACCAGCACGAAGCGGAAGCGCGCGCCGGAGCCCGGGGCCGCGCGCGCCGAGGCCTCGACGATCGTCGCCGCCCGGACGAACGTCGCGGGGTCCTTCGGCGGCGCGAGGCGGCCGGCCATCAGGACGAGGAAGTCGGTCGGGCCGGCGCCGAGTTCCGCGCGGAGGGCGGCGCGGTCGGCGGCGGGGAGCGGCGGGGGGATCGGCACGCCGTTCGGCACCACCACGATCTTTCCCCGCGGGGCGAGGCCGAGCTGCCGGGCGCGCTCCGCCTCGAACTCCGCGCAGACGACCAGCACCCG
>JALOQY010000316.1 GCA_025459285.1 Planctomycetota bacterium
GTCCGGCGGCGGCACCTTCCGCCGGGTGGAGAGGAACGCCTTCATCCCCCCCGTCCCGTCCGGGGCCGCCCACGGGTTCACGATCCCGGTGAGGATGACGATCGGGATCTTCCCGAGGGCGGGATCCTGGCGCAGTTCCCGGTAGCAGCCCACGCCCGATTCCTCCGGCATCGTCAGGTCGAGGGAGACGAGATCGGGTCTCTCCCGCCGCGCCTGCGCCACCGCCTCCTTGCCGTTCATCGCCGTCACCACCTCGTAGCCGGCGTCCCCGAGCAGCGCCGAGAGGTAGGTGATGACGTCCCGCTCGTCGTCCACCACGAGGACCTTCTTCTTCGCCGCCATGGCCGCCCGCCCTCCTTTAGTGCCACTCCCACTCGATGAAGCCCGGCTTCGCGTCGGTCATCGCGTTCACGATGAGCTCCACCAGGCCGCCGTAGAGGACCTTGTGTTTCTCCCACAGGTCGTAATAGGTGAAGAGGTCCCGGAGCTGCCCCTTGCAGTTGCTGCACGGGGCGCAGACGTACTTGGGGATGGCCGGATCCATCTCGCCCGCGAAGGCGTTGAGGATCTGCTCGAACTTCTTCCGGCCGGCGACCTGGAACCGCCAGTCGCCGAAGTTGTGGCCGGACATGATGGCGAAGCCGGAGCCGCCGCCGCAGCAGTAGTTGTCCACCCCGTGGGGCGTCATCTCCCGGAACCGCGGGGCGATCTTCCGGAGCACGCGGCGCTGGGGCTCCACGATGCCCATGAGGCGCACCATGTTGCAGGGGTCGTGCAGGGTGACCGGGAAGTCGTTCCGCGAGGGATCGAGCTTCAGCCGGTCGCCCATCACGATCTCCTCGAGCACCGTGAGCGCGCTCTCGCGCGGGATGGCGAGGTCGCCGGTGAGGATCCGGTCGGCGATGACCGTCAGGGCCTTGTGGGCGTGGCCGCACTCGCCGAGGACGATCTTCTTCACCTTCAGCTTCTTCGCCGCCTGGGCGTGGTGCAGGGCGACGCGCGCGAACTGGGCATCGTCGTACCACAGCCCGTAGTTGATGCTGTCGTAGCCCGCGATCTCCGAGGACATCGTCCACGAGAGGCCGGCGGCCTCGAAGATCACGCCGAAGGCGCCGGGGTTCTCGGGCCACGCCAGGATCTCGCCGGCATTGTGGATGAGGAGGATGTCCGCTCCCTCCTTGTCCCATGGGGTCTTGACCTCGATCCCCGTCTTGTCGGACATGTCCTCGTCGATGAACTCGATGTTGTCCTTCACCACGAGGGCGTTCATGCCGGTGGAGGAGCCGACGCGGAGCTGCTGGACGCTGCCGAGATCGTGGCACTCCTTCGAGTTGATGCCCAGCTCCTGGGAGAAGAGCTTCCGCAGCTCGTGGCCGATGAGCCCGTTGTCCACGCCGATGGGGCAGGTCTGGGCGCACCGCCGGCAGAGGTTGCAGCGGTAGCTGAGTTCCGCGAGCCGGGCGACGAGCTGCCAGTTCAGGCGGATCTTCCCGTTGCGGAAGTCGGAGAGGAGCCCCCCGCCCTTCTTCACGAAGCGCTTGTAGAGCCGCCGGAGGATCTCCGAACGGTAGGCCGGCCGGTAGATCGGGTTCTTCCCGCTCATCTCGTAGATGTGGCACGAGTCGGAGCAGGTGTGGCAGCGAGCGCAGTGCTCCATCGTGAGGAGCAGCGGCTGGAGGAAGGTCCAGTTGTCCTCCACCCGGAAGAGCTTCTCGAGGCCGGCGAGGAACTTCTCCACGAGCGCCCGCTCCTCGGCCTCGTCCTTCGGCTTCGGTATGGAGATCGCGATCGTCCCGTCGAGGTCGCTCTCGTAGCGCTCCTTCGCCGCGGCATCGAGCGGCTTGAAGTCCGGCGTCGACTCGGGTGTGTCGTAGGGCGCCGGAAGGGGAACCAGTTCTTCCTTCTTCGTCTCCGAGAGCGTTTCCGCCGGTTCGGAGACCTCCTCGATCTTCACGCGCTTGTAGGTCATTTGGATTCCTCTTCGAAGCCTCTGCTCGTCACGATGTCGGCCCAGGTCTTCTTGCCGTCGCCGGCGATGTGCTTCGCGGACCACGTCGGCCGGTAGCCCAGGGCGGCGACGATCCGCTTCTCCATCCGGCCGCCGGCCACGAGCGGAGCGTCCGCCCAGCGGATGTCGTGGTACATGAACCACTTCGTGAAGAAGTGGGACATGTGGGTCAGCGGGACGTAGGCCGCGAGGACGGAGAGCATCACGATCTGCACCTTCAGCAGGGCCGGAATCTCGAAGGTCCCCCCGCCGAACAGGCCGGCGAAGAAGCCGCGCATGAGCGCGAAGTCGCGGTCGGCGGAGACCTGCGCGCCGAGGGCGACGGCGAAGGCGGCGATGAAGAGGACGAGGTTCGCGAAGTCCATCGGGGTCGTGTACTCGCGGTACTCGCCGTTCAGGAGGCGCCGGAGGAGGAGGAGGAGCGCGCCGAGGAGGCCGAGGCCGAAGCCGACGTAGGCCAGCGCCGCCGTGAGGTTCCCGAGGAAGACGCCCGGGGCGGCGCCGAGGGCCGTCGCGATGCCGCCGCCCACGAGCAGGGCCGTGGCGCCGACGAGAAGGTACAGCCCGAAGTGGAACGGGAAGCTCCGGAGCCAGTGGCTCGGGTTCTTGTGACGGACGCCGGCGAGCAGCAGGATCTCCGGCACCATGAACTTCAGCTCCCCGAGGACGGAGGTCTCGCGCTTCTTCAACCACCAGTCGGGGACCTCCATGTAGGAGCCGCCGTAATGGGCCCGCCCCTTCTCGTGGGCGACGGGGTAGATCTCCCAGCGGACGTGAGGCGGCAGGCGCAGGAGGCGGATGCTCCGCCCCGCCACCGCGAGGACGAAGACCGCGAAACTGGCCCAGGTGACGAGGATCAGGATCGTCATTCGGTCGGCCTCCTTGGCCGGGCGCTCCCCGAAAGAGGGGGCCCGAGGGGATGGCGCGGCGCGCCGGGAGGCGGCCAGCCTCCGCAATCTGCGCCACGGTCCTCGAGGATACCGCTTCGCCCCGGGAATCGCCCGGGAAACCCGACGTCTCGCGTACCAGTTCCGAGACATGGAACGGTGCGCGAGACAGTGCCGGCCAGCAGCCCGTCGGCGCAAGCCCTCATGCGCGCGGAGGCCCCTCGGCGACGGGCTGCCAGGTCGCGACATACCGTCCGGTGGCTGGGCTCCGGCGCGCGCCGTTGGTTGGCCCGTCCTCCGGGGCCGGACGGTACAATCCGACACCGGAGGGCAAGATGGCGACCTGTCCACACTGCGGAGAGACCGAGGCGCGGCCGGGCGGCTTCTGCCCGGCCTGCGGCGAGAAGGTGCCGGAGGCGGAACCCGAGACCGTGGAACTGCTTCCGGCCCTCGACGAGCTCGACTTCTCTCCGCCACCGCCGCCGGTTGCCCGGGCCCCCTCGCCGCCGATCACCGCCCCGCCGTCCTCTCCGAAGGCACCACCGGGGACGGCCTCGCCGGTCCGGGAAGGGAGCGGCCGGAAGGCGGGTCGCCCCCTCGGCCGGGACCGGGCAACGGGGAAGCACGCCGGGGCCGGGGGCATGACGACGCTCGCCATTCCACGGGCCGCCGTGGCGAAGGCGCGGGACCTTGCCCGCGAGCCCCACGCCTCGCTGGAGCTGACCGCCCGGTACGAATTCACCTCCGTTCCGGTGGACGACCCTCCGCTCATGGGCGTCATGGTGGAGATCGAGGCGTTCGGAAAGCCGTTCGAACGGTCGGTCGGTTCCCCGGTGGCGCACGTGATCCTCGCCCTCGACGTCTCGGCCAGCATGAACCTCCCCGGGAAGTACCCGGTCCTCAAGAGGGCGGTGGGCCGGATGCTCGAGGACTTCCGGGCCGAGGGCGCACCGGAGGTGCTCCTCTCGCTGGTCATCTTCGCGCGCGGCGCGGACACGGTGCTGCGGGGGGTCTCGGCCCGGAACGTGAATTTCGAGGCCGTGTTCCGCACGATCGAGAGCCACAAGCTCTGCTTCGGCGACTACACGGAGATCCCCGGGGCCCTCTCGCGGGCCGGGCGGATCGCGCTCGACCAGGCGCGCGGCGACCGGACGATGCCGGTTCGGATCTACCTGCTCACGGACGGGAAGCCGCAGCACGTGGAAGGCGCCATCACCACCGCCGGACTCCTGTCGAAGGTGCCGGCGGACATCCATGCTCTCGCGTTCGGGGCCGATGCCGACGTCTCGTTCCTGCAGGGGCTCTTCGCCGGCCAGCGGGGGGGGACGGTGAAGACCGTGCGCTCCGACACGTTGGAGACGGCGTTCGAGCGCGTGGCGGAGACGGCACAGAAGGTGGTGGCGACGCGCTGCTTCGTCGAACTGGACCTTGTGCCGGGAGTGGTGGGCGGGGACGCGTTCCGCTACCGGCCGGGGCGAGTGCGGTTCCCGGAGCCGGCGTTCGCCGACGGCAAGCGGTTCCAGGCCGACCTCGGCACGATCGAGACCGGCCGGAAGTACTCGCTCCTCTTCGAGGTGCGGCCGCCGGAAGTCGACGAGACGGTGACCAGGCTCGGAGAGGCCGTCGTCCGGATCCCCGGCTTCGGCGGGCCGATCGAGGCGCGCCTGCCCCTGACGCTGACCCGGACCGCGCCGGAGACGCTGCCCGGGGATGTGGACGCCGTCGTGCGGACCGCTCGCGACATCCTCTCGGCCCTCAGCGACGCGGATCCGAAGGCCGCGCTGCGGGCCCTGCGCCTGCGCCGGACCATCTACGCGGAGGAGCGGCGCGACCCCGGCCTGCTCGCGATCCTCGACAAGGCGATCGGGCTCCTCGAGACGACCGGCTCCCTGGACGGCCTCTCGCCCGACGACTACGCGACACTCCTGTCGCACACCTGTACGTAGGAGAGTCGATACTTGGCCGAGGAGCGGGATGACGTCACTCGCCGGGAGGCGCGGATCGGCCGGCGGCTCTCCTCGCGGGGCGAGGACGGCCTCTTCGCCGCGCTGCTCGGGCTCCGGGGGCTCGAACTCGGGAATGGACTCCGCCTCCGCCGACTGAGGGCCGTGGGTGGCGAGGGTGCGGTCTTCTATGTCGAGGACGCGCTGGATCCCGAGGCCCGCCTCGTGGGCAAGGTGGGTCTGGTCCCATGGCACCGGCCGGCGCGGCTTTCCTCGAAGATCATCCGGGCCCGGCGGGCGGTGATCGAGGAAGAGGCGCGGGTCCTCGAGACGGCGGCAAGCCCGTTCTTCCCGGAGTTCCGCGCGCTCATGCGATTCTCAAATCCCCTGCTCGAGGCCGCGCGGGGCGGCGAGTTCGCGCGGCCCGAGCCGTGCATGGTGATGGAGCGGCTGCCAGGGCAGGACCTGGACACCTGGCTCTGCCGCGTCCACCGGGGGGGGGTGAGGCGGGAGGTCCTGCGGCCGAACCTCGACCGGATCGCGGTAGGGGTGCTGCAGGCCCTCGCGGACCTGGAGCGGCGCGGGTTCCTCTACGCCGACCTGCGGCCCGGCAACTTCCGGGTGGTGGGCCGGCCGTGGCGGAAGGCGCGGCTCATCGACGCCGGGAGCTGCGTGCCGCGCGGCGCGCCGGGGATCCGCTTCCCGCACGT
>JALOQY010000317.1 GCA_025459285.1 Planctomycetota bacterium
GGCCCTCGATCATGCCTTCCCTCCTTCCCTGGCGCGGCGGCGTTCCTCGGCCTCCGGGATCCGGAAGTAGAGTGGTGCGAGATCGTGGACGGGGTCCGGCCCGTCCCGCCGGAAGCCGAGGAGACCGAGCCTCGCCACCACGTCGCCCGCGGCGTCGAAGAGGTATCGGTCACCGGCTTCGCGGCCGTCGCCGAGGAGGAGGTCGGGGAACCGGTCGACGGCGTCTCCGAGGACGATGGCGCCGGGGGGAAGGAGGGCCGGCACCTCGGGGAAGAACGCGAGACGGGGGGCGACCAACGTCCCGAACTCCTCCCCGCCGGGCGTCCCGGGCGCAGATGACCGGGCGGCCCGCCGGCGCCGCGGCGGCCATGGCGTCGAAGGACGGCACGCCTTTCACCGGGCAGCCGGCGGCGAAGGCGAGTGTCTTGGCGAAGGCCGTCCCCACGCGTACACCGGTGAAGGAGCCGGGGCCGAGACCCACGGCGATCAGTCCGGCGCCGGCAACGTCGACGCCGGCGCGGTCGAGGGCCCGCGCGAGTGCCGGCGCCAGTTCCACGCCGCGGCGCAGTCCCTCCGAGAACCGCTCGCGCTCGGCGCCGCCGTCGTCCGTGAAGACCACCGCCACCGAGCCGGTCTCCCCCGACGTGTCGATCCCGATGACGAAGGGGCGGGTCACGGTGCGATCCGGAGCCGCCCCTCGAGCGCCACCACGGCGGTGCCGCCGATCCGGATCTCCGCGATCTCCTTTCCCTCTCGACGCATCTCCACCTCCACCTTCCCGGGACGCCCCATCTCCTCGCCCTGCTCCACGACCAGGTGCGAGCGGCCCTGCTCGTCCGGGGCGAGGGCGCCGTGCCGGGCGAGATGGGCCGCGAGGGAGCCCGCAGGCATCCCCGACACCGGATCTTCCTCCACCCCCAGCGCGGGCGCGAAGACCCGGCAGTGGACCTGTGCCCCGGGGTCCTTCGCCTGGCGCGTGAACACCTGGATCAGCATCACGTCGTGCCGGGTGGAGAGGTCCACGAGGCCCCGCATGAGCGGCTTCAGTTCGGAGACCGTGCCGAGGTCGTCGATGGGGATGTGCAGGGTGCGCAGTCCCGTGGAGACGATCTCCACCGGGAGGTCGCCGGCGATGTGGTTGCGACCGACGCCGAGGAGGGCGGCGAGTTTGTCGTTGTTGACCTTCGGTGTCTCGAAGACCGGCGCGATCTGGCCCATCATTACGCGGACGGGCTTCCCGCCGCGGGCGTCGACGAAGACGGGGAGTTTCGCGACGTTCGTCTCCACCGTGAAGGCGTTCTCGCCCTCCGACAGGTCGAGGCGCCCCTGTTCGGCGAGTAGCCAGAAGGCCGCCACCGTGCCGTGGCCGGACACGTCGACCTCGCGGTAGGGGGAGAAGAAGCGGAGGCGGAACTCGCCGGGCGCCGCGCCGGGGGAGACGAAGGCGGAATCGGAGAAGCCCGCTTCGAAGGCGATCTTCCGGAAGGTCGTGACGTCGAGCCCCTCGCAGGAGAGCACGACTCCCGCGGGGTTGCCCGCGAGGGGGGTGCCGGCGAAGGCGTCCACGATCCAGATGTCGATGGCGTTCATGACGTTCTCCCGATCGTTTCCCGGAGGGCAACGGCGATACGCTCCACGGCGCGGCGGGTCTCGCCGGCGGTGGGCCCCTCGACCATCACGCGGGCCAGGGGTTCGGTCCCCGAGTACCGCACGAGCACGCGGCCGCGCGTGCCGAGTCGCTCCTCCTCGGCGCGGATCGCCGCACGGAGGGCGGGGACCGTGTCGAGGGGCGGCTTCGCCCGGACCGGCACGTTCACGAGGTGCTGGGGGGCGCGGGCGAAGCAGGCCGCGAGGTCCGAGAGGGGCCTTCCTTCCTCGCGGATGGTGCGAAGCAGGTGGACGGCGGTCACGAGGCCGTCGCCCACGAGGCGGGTGCCGCGGCGCACGACGACGTGGCCCGACGGTTCGCCGCCGAGTCCGTAGCCGAAGGAGCGCATGGCCTCCACCACGCTCCGGTCGCCCACCGGGACGGTGACGAGGGCGACCCCCGCCTCGGCGAGAGATCGTGCGAGGCCGAGGTTCGACATCACCGTGGCGACGACGGTCCGGCGGGGAAGGCGTCTCTTCGCGACGAGGTGCCGGGCGAGGACGGCGAGGGTCGCGTCGCCGTCGATCACGCGGCCCCGCTCGTCGGCGAACAGGGCGCGGTCCCCGTCGCCGTCGAAGGCGACGCCCGCCGCGGCCTTCTCCCGGCGCACGGCGCGCGCGACGACCTCCGGGCATAGGGCGCCGCAGCGCTCGTTGATGTTGCGGCCGTTCGGGCGGTCGAAGAGGGGGTGGACCTCTGCGCCGAGGCGAGCCAGGACCGCCGGCGCGGTGCCGGCGAGGGCGCCGTTCGCCGAGTCGACGACGAGTCGCAGGCCGGCGAGCGGCCGTCCCCGGAACTCGCTCCGGATCTCCGCGGCGTAGCCGGTGGCGGCGCCGGCTTCGGCGAGGACCGGGCCCGGCGGCGCGTCCGGGAACTCGAACGGTCCGGCGAGGATCGCCTCGACGCGGGCCTCGAACTTCCGGTCGGCCTTGAAACCGCCTGCGAGGAAGACCTTCACCCCGTTGTCGGGCCACGGGTTGTGGGAGGCGGAGACGGCGATCCCGAGACCGGCCCGGGAGCGCCGGAGGAGGAGGGCCACGGCGGGGGTGGAGAGGATGCCGGCGTCCCGGACGGCGAAGCCCTCCGCCGCGAGACCCGCCGCCACCGCCGTGCAAACCATACCTCCCGATTCGCGGGTGTCGCGGCCGAGGACCGCGGTTTTTGGCCGCCCGCGCTCGACCGCCGCCCGGCCGATCGCGCGTCCGATCCGGGCGAGCGTTTCGGGGATGAGGGGCTCGCGGTTGGCCGCGCCCCGGATGCCGTCGGTGCCGAAGAGTTCTGCCATCAGCGTTTCTTCACGTCGACCTCGATGGACTCCCTCGAGGGGGGCACGAAACTCACCCGTCTCCGGAGGGCGTCGGGCATCTCCACCCGGACCGGCTCGAGGTAGCCCCGGCCCTCTTCCTGGTTGCGGTAGGCCTCGAAGTCCTCGGCCACCACGTAGGCGCGGATCTGGCCGCCGGTGATCGCCGTGGCCACCTGGTCGATGTCGACGCCGGCGCCGGTGAAGGAGAGGCGGATCTGCCACGCCGCTCCGTTCGGCTGGAGGACGTCCGTCATGCTGGGGACGAGCGTCACCGGCCAGTCCTGGCGTTCGAAACGCACCGAAAAGGGGATCGTGAACTCGCGTGTCACTCGGGGCCGGGTCAGGCTGACCTGGCAGCGGATCGTCTCGCCCTCCGCCAGCGCGAGCTTCTTGTCCTTCTCGGCGGGGGCGAGCCGCCGTTCGATGGTCATCCGGTCGATGTCCTCACGCGTCCCTCGGCGCTGGAGGATGTCCGCCCCGTCGATCGGCTCGGGCTCCACGGACAGGAGATCGCGCAGGAGCGGCGCGGGACCCACGACCCCGACCGCCGGCGTGATCACCTCGACCTTCGATTCCCACCCCGCGGGGAGCCCGGTGACGGCGGGGGGGCGGGCCGTGACCTGCTTCACGGCCCGGAGGGCGACCTTCAGTTCGAGAGGGGCGGGCGGGTCGGTGGAGACGATCGAGACGTCCGGTCCGTACTCGTGGCGCAGGTTGCCCCGTTCCACGGAGAAGTGGATCACCGCCTGCTCCTGGCCGAGGAGGTCCTCCTCCCGGACGCGGAGGGTCACGGCGGTGTTGGCGAGCTTCTTCATGGTCTCGATCTGCGCGCGCGGGCCGCTGAAGGTCGCCTTCTCGAAGGGGCGGAGGGAGTCCATCAGGATGACGGTTGGGCCGAAGTCCGGCTTGAGGACGACCGGGAGGGTGGCCGACTCGGTGAGTTCCTGCCGGATCGTGAACCAGACCAGCACGGCGAGCAGGAGGGCGGCGACCTTCTCCGGGAGGTGCCCGAACGGGACCGCGAGAAGGGAACGGAGCATGCTCTGGTGGCCGCCGAAGCGGATGGAGTCGCGGCGGGCGTTCACCGGCCACCTCCCTTGCGCCAGGTGGCGCGGAGGAGGGTCCGGAGCTTCTCCTCGTTGCAGTCCCGGGTGATCTTCCCGTCGCGGGTGACCGAGATCGTCCCCGTCTCCTCCGACACGACGACGCAGACGGCGTCGGTTTCCTCGGTGACACCGATGGCGGCGCGGTGGCGCGTACCGAGATGGCGGGAGACCTCGGGGTTGTCCGTGAGGGGGAAGAGGCAGGCCCCGGCGGCGATGCGCTCGTCACGGATCACGATGGCTCCGTCGTGGAGCGCCGTGCCGGGCCAGAAGATCGTCTGGATCAGTTCGGCGCGGACGGCGGCATCGACCAGGACGCCGGCGCGGACGAAGTCCTCGAGGCCGACCCGGCCCTCGAAGGCGATGAGCGCGCCGATCTGGTCCTTGGCGAGGGCCACGGCGGCCTTGACGACCTCTTCCACGACACTCGTCTCGCGCGCCACGAGCTTGCCGATCAGCGGGTTGCGGCCGAGGCGCAGCAGGCCGCGCCGGAGTTCGGGCTGGAAGATGATGATGAGGGCGGTGACCGAGACGGCGAGCAGGTACTTGAAGATGGCGCCGATGGTTGTCAGGCCGAAGTAGGACAGGGCGTACATCGCGGCGAAGAGGCTCAGGAGGACGAAGAAGCCGACGCCGCGCAGCACCGTGCCGGCGATCGTGCCCTGCATGAGACGCAGCACGGCATAGAGGAGTACGAAGATCAGCGCAATCTCGATGAAGTCTCGCGGGTCGCTCGGCATCGACACCCCCGGGCCGGCGCGGATTGTACCGTGCCGCCGCTCCGCCGTCGCCCCTTACTCCCCGACCAGCGCGAGAGCCCGATCGAGCACCCGGTCGGAAAGGAACATGCCCGACCGACGGAGATGCTCGAGCACCGGCCGCGCGGCCGGGACTCGGCCCTGCCGCCGGGCGACGAGGACGAGCCCCAGGGTCCCGTGGACCTCGATGCCCAGGGAGGCGGCGCATCGACGAGCGGCGAGGTCGTCGATGATCGCCACGCGACCCGGGCCGGCGTGGGCGAAGGCCAGGACTGCGGACTCGCCGGGTCCCAGGTCCCATCCGGCGATCACCGCCGGTACCGGCTCGTCAGCCACCACCTCGAGCCACTCGGTGTTCCCGAGTGCGGCGACAGCGGGGTCTTCCGGTCGGCCGCGCAGGATCTCTGTACAACACACCCTTCGAATCTCCGCGCCGCTCGTAGATTTCGCGAGAGCGAGCGCCGCAGGCGCCCGCCGCCGCAGGCGGCGAGGAGGGGGAGGCCGCCGGAGGCGGCTGACGCGGGGGAGGATCTGCCTCCCACGCATGATCGACAGCGCGGGCGCGCCCGTCACCGTGGGCTGCGGGCGTGCCCGCGCTGTGGCCACCGATCTCGGGACGAAGACTGTCGGGCGCTGCCGCTCCCTCAACAGGTCGAGCAGACCGGCCTGAGAGCGTGAGCAGAAATCCCGCGCGGCCTCGTTGTCGGCCCCGGCGCGAGCGAGCCGGTA
>JALOQY010000318.1 GCA_025459285.1 Planctomycetota bacterium
TCGGCCACGAGGTCGTGGCGCCCGAGGGGCAGACCTGCTGCGGCCAGCCGGCTCTGAACGCCGGCCACCCCGGGGAGGCGGCGCACCTCGCGAAACGACTCCTCGACCTCCTCGCGGAATGCGAGCCGGACGCGGTGGTGTGCCCGTCGGGCTCCTGCGTGGCGGCCCTGCGGCACCTCGGCCCGTTCGGACCCGGACCGGCGGACGGGACCCTCGGGAGGCTCCACGAGTTCTCGGAGTTCCTGACGGGCCGGCTCGGCCTGACGGACCTCGGCGCCTCCTTCGACGGGACGGTCGCCTGGCACGACGGCTGCCACGCCCTCCGGGAGCTCGGCATCCGGGACGGTCCCCGGGCCCTCCTCCGGGCCGTCCGCGGCCTCTCCCTCCGGGAGATCCCCGAGGAGTGCTGCGGCTTCGGCGGCCTGTTCTCGGTGAAGCTCCCGGAGGTGTCGGCGGCGATGGGGATGCGGAAGGCCCGCGCGATCCTCGGAACCGGCGCCGACCACGTGGCCTCCACCGAGCCAACGTGTCTCCTCCAGATCGGCGGGATCCTCCGGCGGCTCGGGAGCCCGGTCCGGACGCTCCACCTCGCGGAGATCCTCGCGGGAGACTCCGGTGACTGATCCGCTCCGGCGCGAGTTCGGCTCCCGGGCGAAGGACCCGGTTCTCCGGCGAAACCTGCTCCGGGCCACGGACACGAGCAACGCCCATCGGGCTGCGGCCGCCGCCGAGCGCGCGGACTGGGAGGAGCTGCGGAGCCGGGGTGCGGCGATCCGGGACCACACGCTCGCCCGCCTCGACGACTACCTCGCGGAGTTCATCCGGAGCGTCGAGGCGCGGGGCGGCCGCGTCCACGCCGCCCGGGACGCGCCGGCCGCCCGCCGCATCGTGACCGGGATCGCCCGCCGGAAGGGGGCCACGAGGATCCTGAAGTCCAAGTCCATGGCCACCGAGGAGGTCGAGCTGAACCGGGCCTTCGAGCGGCTCGGCTTCGAACCCCTGGAGACCGATCTCGGCGAGTACATCGTCCAACTGGCCGGGGAGGCCCCCTCCCACATCACCGCCCCGGCCCTCCACCGGTCGGCCGAGGAGATCCGCGACCTCTTCCTCGCCCGCGGCGTGCTCCCCCCGGGCGACCGCCCGCCCGCGGACCGCGCCGGACTCGCCCGCTGGCTCTCCCTCGCCGCCCGCCGCCACCTCGCCCCCCGGCTGCGGGAGGCCGACCTCGGGATCACCGGAGCGAACTTCCTCGTCGCCGAGACCGGCACCGTCGTACTCGTGGAGAACGAGGGCAACATCCGGTTCACGACGACGACCCCCCCGGCGCAGGTGGTCCTCGCGGGGGTGGAGAAGATCGTCCCGAGGCTCGCGGACCTCGCCGTCCTCCTCCCGCTCCTCGTGCGCTCCGCCACGGGGCAGCGCTTCCCCGGCACGGTGTCGCTGATCTCCGGTCCGGTGTCGGAGAGCCTCGACATCGTTTTGCTCGACAACCGGCGGACCGCCGCGCTCGCCGATCCCGGGGACCGCGAGATCCTCCGCTGCATCCGCTGCGGGGCCTGCCTCAACGTCTGCCCCGTCTACCGGACGGCGGGGGGGCACGCCTGGGGCTCGCCCTACCCGGGCCCGATCGGCTCCCTCCTGACCCCGCTCCTCTCGACCCGCGACGCCGACCGCGCGCTGCCGCACGCCTCCTCGCTCTGCGGCGCGTGCTCGGAGGTCTGCCCGGTCCGGATCCCCATCGTGGACCACCTCCTGCGTCTCCGGGCCCGCGCGGCGGCGGCCGGGAGCCCCGCGAGCCCCGGGCCGCTCGCGATCCGGGTCTTCTCGTACCTGGCGCGGGACCCCCGGCGATACGAGCGGGCGACGTGGCTCCTCCGGAGGTTCTGGGGGATCGCCCTTCGCGCCGGGCTGATGAAGCGCTGGACCCGCTACCGCGACGCGCCGTCGCCCGCCGCCCGCACCTTCCGCGAACTCTGGAGGGACGATGGACCGCCTGCTCGCTGACGTCCGACGCGCCCTCGCCGGCGCCGATCGCCCGGAACTCCCCCCGGCCCCGCCCCCCGCGGCGGGCGGGGATCCGGCGCTCCTCGCCGAGCGGTTCGGCACGGAGCTCTCCCGGGCCGGCGGGCGGTTCCTCGTGGCGGCGTCCGAGGCCGAGGCGCGGGCGGCCGCGGGGCCCGGGGCCCCTCCGGACCGGGCGGACCTCCTGATCGCCGAAACGGGGACGGTGGTCCGCAGCTACGCCTCCGCCCGGGAGTCCCGCGTCTCCCTGTGGGACGAACGGTGCGTCTTCCTCGCCACCTCGGAGGCGCTCGTGCCGGACCTCGCGACCGCGCTCGCCCGCCTCGCCCCGATCCACCGGGCGGGCCGGGCGTACACGGTCTTCGTGACCGGACCCAGCCGGACCGCGGACATCGAGAAGGTGCTCGTGATCCCCGCCCACGGCCCCCGGGAACTCGTCGTGGTGCTCGTCCGGGCACCCGCGGGCTGCTAGAATGACGGCCCACTGAACGGGAGGTGACCATGGACGTCGAACGTGAAATCCGCGCCCTCGCCAACTGGCCCGAATCGGGGCACCTCGTCCTCTCCGTCTACCTGGATGCGAGCCGCACGGACGAGCATGCCCGGCAGAAGCTCCGGATCTTCATCAAGGACCGCGTGAAGCAGCTGGAGAAGGAGATGGCCGGCCGCCGCAGCCGGTGGGCCGCGGTGGAGGAGGACGTCCGGTTCATCGAGCGGTACGTGGAGGGGCTCCTCGCGGGCCTGCACGACTCCGAGTACAACGGCATCGCCCTTTTCTGCTGCGAGCACGAGGGCCTCCGCAGCGTCATCCGTTCGCGGATCGCCTTCCCCAACGCCTTCCACGTGGCGCCCCGCCCGCGGATCCGGCCGCTCGCGCATCTCTACGACGAGTTCGAGACCGCCCTCTTCGTCGACGCGGGCCAGTCCCACGCCGCGATCTACCTCGTGGCGGCGGGGGAGATCGACCGGGTCGTGACGATCGAGAACGAGATCACCCCGCGACCCAAGCCCGGCCGGCTTCCGCCCTCCGGCCGGGGCGACGACCAGGCCGGCGCCCACTACCGGCAGGTCTCCGACCATCTCGTGCGGGAAGCCGACGAGGCCGGCGTACGGAACGTCCTCCTCTCCGGCACCTCGCAGGCGGTCGCCAGTCTGAAGCGGCTCCTCCCGAAGCGGCTTGCGGAGCACGTGATCGCCGAGCTGAGCCTCGGGAAGAACCCGTCCCGCGAGCAGGTCCGCGAGTCCGCGGTGAAGGCGCTCCGCGAGGCCGAGCGCGCCCGGGAGGAGGCCGTCGTCCGCCAGGTCCTCGAGATGAAGACCCAGGCCGCCCGCGTGGCGGTGGGGGTGGACCAGGTGCTGCGAGCCCTGGCCCATGGCCGCGTCCACCGGCTCCTGATCTCGGACCGGTTCGTCCGGGCCGGGTTCCGCTGCACGTCCTGCGGGAAGCTCGGCGAGAAGCCCCCGGAGAGCTGCGAGCTCTGCGGTGAACCGGTGGTCTCCACCGACCTCGGCGAGGCGATGGTGGTCTCCGCCATCCAGCGGGGGGCCGACATCGACGAGATCGTGGGACACGCCGAGTTCGAGGAACTGGGCGGCGTCGCCGCGCTGCTGCGGTACTGAGTCGACGGAGGGAGCCGGTGAAGAATCGCGAAGACCTCATGCGGGTGTCCCGGGGATTCTGGCCGAGCCGCGCCATCCTCACCGCCACGGAACTCGACGTCTTCCGGGCGATCGGCCGGGGGCGGCGGCCCGCGGCGGCGGTGGCGGCGAAAGTCGGCGCCGACCCGCGGGCGACCGGACTGCTCCTCTCGGCGCTGGCCGGGATCGGCGTCCTCGCGAAGGAGAAGGACCGGTACTACCTCCCGGAGCCCATGCGCCCCCTCCTGACCGACGGTCCCGCGGGGGCCCTGGGCATGCTCGCCCACCACGCGCGCCTGTGGGAATCGTGGAACGGCCTGACCCGGGCGGTGCGGACGGGCCGGCCGGCGCCGCGCCGCGGCGGTCCCCGCCGGGGGCCGGAGGCGGCCCGCGCCTTCACGCTCGCCATGCGCGACGGCGCCCGCCTCATCGCTCCGGAGGTGGCGGCGGAGATCGACCTCGCGGACCGCCGGCTCCTCCTCGACCTCGGGGGCGGGCCGGGGGTCTACGCCGCGGCGTTCGCGCGACGGTTCCCGGACCTGCGCGTGGTGGTGGTGGACATGCCCGACGTGGTCTCGGTCGCGAAGGAGCTGCTCCGGTCGGAGAAGGACGTGCGGGACCGCGTGGGATTCCACGGTGCCGACCTGAACACCGGCTCCCTGCCCGACGGGGCCGACGCGGCCTTCCTCTCCCACGTGATCCACAGCGAGCCGGAGAAGAACCTCCCGCGGCTCTTCGGGCGCATCCGCGGGGCGCTTTCGGCGGACGGCCTCCTCGTGGTGCGCGACTTCTTCCTCGACGAAGACCGGGTGAGCCCGCCCTCGGCCTCGCTCTTCGCCCTGAACATGCTGGTGAACACCGACGGCGGACGGACGTACACGGCGAAAGAGGTCCGGGAGTGGCTCCTCGGGGCCGGCTTCCGGACGGCGCGCTTTCGCCGTTCGAAGGCCGTCCCCGACACCGGCTACGTGCTGGCCCGGGCCTGACCGCCGGCAGCCTGTCGGGGCCTTGGCGCAACCCTTCACCCCGACAGGCGGTCACCGATCCGTCGGAGGGCGCACGGCGGCCAGTTTCGCTTCGAGCTGGGCTTTCACCCAGTCGGTGGTCTCCGAAAGGAGCCGCTCCTCGAGGAATGGCGCGGCCTGCGCCCCCTCGGTCCGGATCAGGGCGTCCGCGGCGGCGAGACGGAGGAAGGGGTTCTTGTCCGAGGACGAGACGGCCCGGAAGGTCTCACCACGCCCGGCCGCCTCCGGCAGGAGGGTCAGGGCCGCCACGGAGTAGATCCGCACGAGGGCGCTGGCGTCCGCCTCCGCCGCCGTCCGGAGGAACGGGACCCCCTCGTCGGCGAGGAAGGCCGCCGCCAGCTCCTCGCCGGCCCGGGGCGCGAGGCCCGCCACCGCCCCGAGCCTCGCCATGGAGTGCTCCTCGTGCCGGAAACTCGAAATGAGGATCGCCGGCAGTTCCTCGCCCCCCGCACGGGAGAGGGCGTAGGCCGCGGCGCCGCGCACCTCGCCCGCCGGGTCCTCGGCGAGGGATCGCAGCAGCGCGGCGTCCGGCGTCTCGCCCGCCGTGGCCGCGCGGCCCGAGGCGAGCGCCGCCCACGCCCGGACCTCCACGTTCGTCTCCCCGATCAGGGCCCGGGCGAGGGCCTCCCGGTTCTCCTCTCCGCCCAGCGTCCCGAGGCCGATGGCGGAGTGCTTGCGGACCATCCGGTCGGGGTCCGTGTCGAGGAGGTCGCGGAGGAGCGGAGCGTTCTCCGGGCGGGCGGTCAGCGCCACGAGCAGGGCGGCGCCGCTGCGGAAGTCCCGCACCTCCGATCCGGTGCCGTTCCGGAGGGACTCCGCGACGCGCGAGACCCCCGTCCGGTCCCCGTG
>JALOQY010000035.1 GCA_025459285.1 Planctomycetota bacterium
CGATGGGCCCTCCGGGACGTCTCCTTCTCCGTGGAGCGCGGAGACGTCTTCGGCTTCCTCGGCCCGAACGGCGCCGGGAAGACCACCACCATCCGCATCCTCCTCGGCCTCGTCCGGCCGACGGGCGGGACGGTCACGGTCTTCGGGGAGCGGGGCCGGCGGGCCTCGATCGCCGCCCGGACGCGGATCGGCGCCCTGATCGAGATCCCCCGGTTCTACCCCTGGCTCTCCGGACGGGGGAACCTCGAGGTGCTCGCCCGGCTGGCCGGCGGGCCGGAGCGGGACCGGATCGAGGCCGTCCTCGACGAGGTGGGACTCGCCTCCGCCGCGGAGGACGCGGTCTCCACCTACTCCCAGGGCATGCGGCAGCGGCTCGGCATCGCCCAGGCGCTCCTCGGGGAGCCGGAGCTCGTGATCCTCGACGAACCGACGAACGGCCTCGACCCGCACGGGGTCCGGGACATGAAGCAGCTCATCGCCGACCGGAACCGCCTCCGGGGCACGACCTTCATCCTCTCCAGCCATCAGCTCCCGGAGGTGGAGCGGATGGCGAACCGGGTGGCCATCCTCCGGCGGGGCGAACTCATCGCCAGCGGACCCGTCGCCGAGCTCCTCGGGCGCGAACACGCGACGCTCCTCGTCCGGGTGTCGGACCGGGCGCGGGCGTCCGCCGCCCTGCGGGACTCCTTCACGGTATCCGAACAGCCCGGTGCCTCGGACCTCGCCGTCCACGCCGGAGCCGGGGAGGCCCCGCGCGTCGCGGAGGCGCTGGTTGCCGCCGGCGCGGGGCTCCTGGAGTTGCACGTCCGGAAACCCACCCTCGAGGACTACTTCCTCCGCGTGACGGAGGGGGAGGGGGCGGACCTTGGCCGCTGAGAGCGTGGGCAATAATCCCCCGCGAGCCGCGCCGGGGTCAGCCGCGAGTGGCGCTAGAAGCGACGAGGAGTCGACCTTACGGAGTCGGTCTGCGACGAGGAGCGACGACGCGCCGCGAAGCGGATCACCCCGGCCCGAAGGGTTGTCGGCCCCGGCGCCCGAGTGGGTCCCGCCCGCCAACGGTTCCTGCAGCGGCGCCGGGGCCGACAACGAGGCCGCGCGGGATTTTTGCCCACGCTCTGGGGCCCCCCCCGGCCGCGCCGTCCGGCTGCTGCGCACGCTTGGCGCGGAGACCGCGAAGGCCCGCCGCCAGCCCGCCCTCTTCCTCTTCCTCCTCATCACGATCGTCGTCGCGGCGGTCTTCGGTCCGCTGCAGCACCGGTCGGCGAAGGCCGCGGAGCGCGAGCTCGCCGGGCCCGCGCGATCCACCCACGCTTTCGGCGCCCCCGCCCCGCCGCCGCCGGCCCCGGAGGCCGCCGGCCGCGGGGCGAACGGGTTCCTGACCCTCGCCGCGTCCTGCCGCGCCGGCGCGATCGTCTCCGCCCTACTCCTCCTCCTCTACGCCGCGGGGATCCTGGCCGGCGAGGGGACCGGGGGCACGCTCCGGCTGCTCCTGACCCGCCCGGTGTCGCGGGGCGACCTCCTCGCGGCCAAGGCGACGCTCCTCCTCTGCACCACGCTCGTCTTCACGGTCGCCGTGGCCCTGACGGGTGGAATCGCCGGCCTCCTGACCGGAGGCTACGGCGACTTCGTGGACCCGCGGTACGGGCAGGTCGACTACACGGCGGGCGAGTTGTGGTCCGTGGCCGCGAAGAGCCTCGCGCTCGTCCCCCTCGCCCTCTTCGCCACCGCCTGCTTCGGCCTCCTCGTCTCCGCCCTCTTCGATTCCACGGGGACCGCCGTGACGGTGTCCGTCCTCGGAGGCTTCGGCGCGCTCGCGGGGGCCATGATCCTGCCCGCCCACCTCGCACCTCTCGACTTCCTCGCGCACGTGGATCGCGGCCTCGCGGTGCTCCACTCCTGCGCCCGGGGTCTCTCCGAGTACCGGTTCGACGGCCGCTTCCTCCTCCCCGGAATCGTCGTTCCGGCGGTGTCCGCCCTGGTGTTCCTGCTCGCCGCTCGCATCCTGTTTGCAGTGAGGAATATCCACTCGTGACCGAACCGCGACCTGCACCGGTTCCCATGCGGGGGATGAAGCGCTGGTCTCTCGTGCTCCCGATTCTCCTCGCCGCCTCCGTGGCCCGCGCCGACTTCAGCGCCCTCCTCTTCGAGACGGGCGAAGACACCGTCCGCGCGCTGCGCGCCCGGGACCTGACCGGCGACGGGCGGATCGACCTCGTGGCGTTCACCGACGGCCCCCGCGGGATGGCCGTGCACGTCTTCGACCTCGAGGTCCCGGCCGGGGCGCCGTCCCGAGCCATGGTGGTCGTCCGGCCCGACGAGTTGGGCCTTCGGGACGTCTACTACGCCTTCCTCGCCCGGACCGACGCGGAGAGACCGCCGGAGATCGTCTTCGCCGATCGCCGGCGGGGCGTGATGGCCGTCCCCCTCGCCCGCACGGAGGGAGAGGTCCGCGCGGGACCGGCGCGCCTCGTCGCCGAGACCCCGGTGCTCCCCTTCTACCCCGACTCCCGCCGGATGACGGTGCTGGACGCGGCCGCGGACCTCGACGGCGACCGGATCGAGGAGTTGATCCTGCCCTGCCACGACGGCTACCGGGTAATGAAGACCGGCGCCCCCCCCCGACACCTGCCGCTGCCCCAGGCCGAACGGCTCCTGTGGGCTCCCCACCGGTTCCTGCTGCTCTCCTTCGCCCTGCCGCGCCTCACGGTGGCGGACTTCGACGGCGACGGGCGGCCGGACCTCGTGGGCGGACGGGACGGAACGATCCTCGTCTACCGGAAGGGGGAGGACGGAGGCTTCACGCTCTCCTCCAGCTTCTTCCCGCCGCTCGCCCCGCGACCGCCGGACGAGGAGCGGACCACGCCGATCCTCGCCGACGTCGACGGGGACCGCCGGACCGACCTCCTCCTCGTGCAGACCCCGTCGCGCGTGGGCCTCTTCGAGAAGTTCACCTCGCAGCAGACCCTCTTCCTGAACTCCACGCTCCTCCTGCCGGACGGCACGGACACCCCGGCCGCGCCCGCCTCCTCGTTCAAGGTGAACGGCCTCGCCATCAACCCCACTCTCCTCGACTTCGACGGGGATGGCGACCTCGACCTCCTGATCGCGGCCCTCGACGTGGACATGAAGTCCCGACTGCTGAAGAGCGTGGCCGCCGACTACATGCTGTTCCGGTTCGATGCTCCGTCGCTCGGCTTCGAACGCGAGCCCTTCTTCCGCCTGCGCCGGCCGTTCCCCGGAGATCAACTGGAGCGCAACTCCACCGCCCCGGTCTGTTTCTTCACCGGGGACTTCGACGGCGATGGCCTGAAGGACCTGCTCGACATCGCGGACTCCGGAGCCATCTCGATCACCGCCGGCACCACGGACACGGGGATCCTCTCCTCCGACCGCTACGGCTACCGCCGGGAGATCTTCCGCGCGGAGGCCTCCGTCGAGAACGACGTGCTCATCGCGGACCTGAACGGCGACGGCGCCTCGGACCTCGCCGCCTTCCGGGGAAACCTCGTCTTCGTCGTGAGGAGCACGAAGTGAGAAGCGCACTCCTCCTCCTGATCGGGGCAGCGGCCCTCGCCGACCCGGCGTGGGGCGCGGGCCCGGGCCCCTTCCGGGTCATCGACTTCGGCCCTTCGGGCCGCATCACGTCGACGATCTACGACGACCTCGACGGGGACGGAAGGTGCGAGATCCTCCTCTTTTACGGCCACCGGATCGCGGTCCACGTGGCCGACGAAGCGGGGAACTTCGCACCGGAGCCGGCCCGCGTGGTGGAGCTGCCCGCGGACGCCCTCGCCTTCTGCCTCGGCCAGCTCGACGAGGACTTCCGGACCCGCGAGCTGGCCGTCGTGATCCCCGCGGGCGTCCTCGCCTACCGGAGCCCCGGCGGAGACTGGCTCTCGAAGACCCGCACCCTCGTGGCATCGGAAAACCTCGTCACCGGTGGCGAGCCGGACGCCGTCCACTGGCGGGGGTTCGTCCGGGACCTCGACGGGGACGGTCTCGACGACCTCCTTCTCGCCACCGGCCTCGGCTTCGGCGTCTATTACCAGCAGTGGCAGGACGGTGGCGAGGGCGGGAGCCGGCGCCCCGGCCGGTGGCCGGAGCGGCCGGACCGGCTCCTGCCCTACTCCCTCGCCTCCGCCGTCTCGGCGGACCCGGCGGGCCTCACCGGGACCTTCCGCGGCGAGATCGGCGTGCCCGACGTCCTCCTCGCGGACTTCGACGGGGACGGCCGGGCGGACGTGGGCCTCGACGACGGCCGGACGATCCGGGTCTTCACGGCGGGCGAGGACGGCCGGGTCCTCTCCGAGGCCTCGATGGCGATCGACCTGTCCCCGCTCGCCGGACCGGACGGCGCCATCCCCCGGTTCTTCGTGAAGGACCTGACCGGGGACGGGCGGCCCGAACTCCTCGTCAGCCGGCGCACCGAGGGCATCACGGACCTCTACCTCTCCACGGGGGACATCGCGGCGCCGGCCCTGCGCATCAAGATCCCCGGCTGGAGCTTCGAGCCCCGCTTCGCCGACCTCGACGGCGACGGGCATCCGGACCTCGTCATCCCGGTCACCCCGGAGTTCGGTCCGACGACGATCATGTCCGTCGCGGTAACGGGTTCTGTGGGCGTCCTGAACCACGTCTTCCTGAACACCGGCGACGCCGCCGCGCCGTTCCGGAAGACCCCGGACCACGTGCGCGAGGTCCGGGTCCGCATCGTCCCCTACATCGATTCCGCGGGGAACGTCCGGGCCACGCACACGGTCCTCGTCAACTTCGAGGCGGACTTCGACGGGGATGGGAGGAAGGACCTGCTGCTCCGGGAGGGCGCCGACGAGGTCCGGATCTTCCCCGGCACCGCCGACGGGCTGTTCCGCACCGAGCCCGCGCTCTCCGTCCGGATTCCCGACCCCGCCGACGCCACCGGTCTCGAGAGCCTCGTCGCCGACCTCAACGGGGACGGCCGCCTCGACGTGGCCCTGTTCTACGAGAGCCATTCCCGCACGATGGACCGCCTCGTCCTCCTGCTCGCGGAGAAAGGGGAATAGGGGGCGCCCCGCCCGCGTCCGATGAAAGCCATGCTGCCCACCCGCGAAAGGGAGAGAGGCATCGCTCTCCTCGTCGTCCTGTTCGTCCTGCTCCTCTCCACCATCCTCGCCCTGGAGATCAAGAGCTCCGCGGCGCTGCACATGCGCCTCGCGAAGACGAAGCGCGACGACTTCCTCATGCGGCAGGCCATGCGCGGCCACCTGGAGGTCCTGAAGCAGGTCCTCCTCGCCGACCGGGAGAAGAACGAGAACGAGACCCTCGACGACCTGTGGATGGACACGAAGTACACGTCGCTCCAGGAGTTCCCGGAGGAGATGGAGGAGACGGAGGAGGCGGAGGAGCCTGAACCGACGTCCTCCGAGGAGAGCGAAGTCACCGCCCGGGTGGACGACGAGGCCCGCAAGTTCAACCTCCACAACCTCGTGGCCGAGAGCGACGCCCTGCGGGCCCACTGGGAGGAGGTCTTCCTCCGGCTCGTGGTCCTCTACCGCGAGGAGTACGACCAGGAGTACCGCGTGAGCCGGAGCGACGCCGAGGCGCTCCTCCGGAACCTGAAGGAGTGGCTCAAGCGCCCGGACTCCGACCAGGAGGTCCCCCGGCCCGCCACGACCGACGAGAAGAAGATCCTCATCACGCCGGACGAACTCCTCATGATCGAGGGGTTCACCCGTGAGTTGCTCTACGACATCCCGCTGCCGGAGGACGACCGGACCGAGGAGACGGGAAACGAGGTGCCGGGACTCCTCCGCTTCCTGACCCTCTGGTCCGCCGGCCCCGTGAACCTGAACACGGCGGAGCCGGTCATGGTCTACGCCATGTTCACCGACGGCGACCGCGACCTCGCGGAGCGGTTCCTCGAGTGGAGGAACCAGGACAGCGACGAGACCGCCGGCGAGGGCCAGACGGCCGACGACGAGCCGCTCCGGAACTCCCTCAAGCTCCTCCAGGACCTCTTGAAGGTCGACGGGATCGACAGCGCGGCGCTCCTCAAGAACACGCTGAACGATCAGACCGTGACGACGAAGAGCGACGTGTTCTCGATCCACCTCTTCGCCGAATCGCCGGACGGCGTCGCCCGCCAGGAGCGCTGGGTGGTCTCCCGGAACGCCGTGGGGTTCACGACGCTGCTCTACGAGGAGCGGAACGACCCGAAGGCGAAGGAAGAGGAGGAGATCCCGGGGATCCGCTAGCAGCCCGTCGGGGCAAAGGGTCGCACCGCAGAGATCGTCCTTGGCCCCGACAGGCTGCTAAACTCCGCCCGGTTCGCATTCCGGTGGTGATCGGGGAAGGCCCCTCGCCACGGAAGCGGAGAAGCAGGAGAGACGCTCATGAGTGCACCCCGACGGCCCTTCCTTGCCGGCAACTGGAAGATGCACGGGACCCGTGAGGAGGCCGCGCGCCTCGCCCGGGAACTCCGCGGGATCATCGGCGGCGAGACGGAACGCGACGTCGCGGTCTTCCCGCCGTTCACGGCCCTCGCGGCGGTCCGGGAGGCGCTGGAGGGCTCCCCGATCGGCCTCGGCGCGCAGAACTGCCACCCGGAGGTGAAGGGCGCCTTCACCGGGGAGATCTCCGCCCCCATGCTCCGCGACGCCGGCTGCGCGTACGTCCTCGTGGGCCACTCCGAGCGCCGTCAGTTGTTCGGGGAGACGGACGACACCGTGGCGCGAAAGCTCCGCGCGGCCCTCGCCGCGGACCTCCGCCCCGTCCTCTGCGTGGGCGAGACCCTCGAGGAGCGGAAGGGCGGGCGGACGGAGGAGACGGTCCGCCGGCAGATCGAGGCCGCGCTCGCCTCCCTCTCCCCCGCGGACCTGGAGCGGATCACGATCGCCTACGAGCCCGTCTGGGCGATCGGCACGGGACTCACGGCCACGCCGGCCCAGGCCCAGGAGGTCCATGGCTTCCTCCGGGTCCGCCTGCGAGCGCTCTTCCCCACCGCGGTCGCGGACCGGACGAGAATTCAGTACGGGGGGAGCGTGAAACCGGATAACATTGACGGGCTCATGCTCGAACCGGATGTGGACGGAGCCCTGGTGGGCGGTGCGTCGCTGTCCGCGACGTCCTTCGGAGCCATCGTCCGGTATGGCAGGGGTTAGCCCATGCTCATCAAAGTCCTCGAAATCCTGCTCTACGTGGTGTTCATCGCTTCGTCGCTGCTGCTGATCCTGGTGATCCTGCTCCAGGAATCGAAGGGCGGCGGGCTGGCGGCGGCCTTCGGCGGGACGGGCGCGGAGACGTTCGGCGTGAAGTCCGGCGGCATCAACCGGTTCACGTCGATCCTCGCCGCGGTCTTCGTGGGAGCGGCCATCATCCTGGCGACCATCCAGCCGCGGACGAGCGCCCCCGCCTCCACGAAGCCGGCGCAGGAAGCGCCCGCGGAAGGCGCCCCGGTGGAAGGCACGCCGGCGCCGGTCGAACCGCCCGGATAGAGTCCCGAGCGAACGAGGGAGTGCAGAGGCATGCGCAGCATGACCGGATTCGGTTCGGCCTCCCTCGACCGGCGGGGGTTGCGCACCACCGTCGAGGCCCGGTCGGTGAACAACCGGCACCTGAAGGTCACGATCCGGGCGTCGCCGGTCCTCTCGGCCTATGAATCCTCCATCGAGGAGTTGGCCCGGGAACGGTTCCGGCGGGGCACGGTGAACTTGAGCGTCTCGATCCGGCGGGAGGTCCCGGCGGTCACCCTGAACCTCGCGGCGGCCCGGGAGTATGCGGGGAAACTCCGGAGTCTCGGCCGGGAACTGCGGATCCCCGGCGAACCCGATATCGCCCTGCTCGCCTCCCTGCCGGGCGTCCTCGAAGTGCCGGAGGCGGAGGGAGCCCTCCCCGAAGAGGACTTCGCCGTGGTGCGGGAGGCGATCGACGCGGCCTTCGGCAAGCTCTCGCGCATGCGGGACCGCGAAGGGGCGAACCTGAAGCGGGACCTCGCGAAGAGGGCGCGCACGGTGGGTTCCCTCGTGAAGAGCATCCGGGCCCGGGCGCCAGGGGTTCGCGAGGAGTACATGGCCCGGCTGCGGGAGCGGGTGCAGCGCCTTGTCCGGGATGCCGGAGTCGAGGTCCCGGACCGTGATCTGCTCCGGGAGCTGGCGATTTTCGCGGAGCGCTCGGACATCGCCGAGGAGCTGACGAGGCTCCAGAGCCACCTCGACCAGTTCCGGATCGCCCTGTCCGAGGAGGGCGAGGTCGGCCGGCGTCTCGACTTCCTCGTGCAGGAGATGGCGAGGGAGGCGAACACGGCCTCCGCCAAGTCCGGCGACACGGAGATCTCGAAGTTCTGCGTGGACATGAAGGTGGAGCTGGACCGGCTGAAGGAGCAGGTCCAGAACGTCGAGTGAAGCGCGGCCTGCTCGTGGTCATCTCCGGCCCCTCGGGGTCGGGCAAGACGACGGTGGCGGCGAAGCTCCTCGCCCTGCCCGGTTTCGCGCGCGCCGTGACGGCCACCACGCGCGCTCCCCGGGCCGGCGAGACGGACGGCGTGGACTATCTGTTCTTCACGCGGGAGGAGTTCCTCGCGCGCGTGGCGCGCGGCGAGTTCCTGGAGCACGCGACGGTGCACGGGAACCTGTACGGGACGCCCCGCCGGTCGGTGGAGGAAGCGCTCGCGCGCGGCGGCGTGTGCCTTCTCGCGATCGACGTGCAGGGCGCGGCGGCGCTGAGGGGCCGGCTGTCGCCGGCACTCTTCGTCTTCCTCAAGGCCCCGGGCGGCGAGGAGCTCGAACGGCGGCTGCGGAGCCGCGGCACGGAAGACGAGGCGACGGTGGCGCGCCGCCTCGAAACGGCCCGCGAGGAGTTGCGCCGCGAAGCGGAGTTCGACGTATCGGTGGTGAACGACGACCTCGACCGGACGGTTGCGGAGGTCCGGGAGAGGATCGGGAAACGGCTCGCATCGGAGGAATCGCGAACATGACGACGGAACTGATTCGACGGATCGACGTCCTGGCGGAGCAGGTCGGGGGCCGGTTCAAGCTGGCCTCGCTGATCCAGCGGCGACTGCAGGAGATCATCCGGACGGCGCCCCACGCCATCCACCAGGCGGAGGAGAGCCCGATCCGGATGGTGATCCGGGAGATCGAGGAGGGGAAGATCGAGCTCGAGCCCGACGAGGAGAAGGTCGACACGAGCGTCCTCGGAGGGTAGTCGTGGCCCGCATCCTCTGCGCCGTCACCGGCAGCATCGCCGCCTACAAGGCGGCCGAGGTCGTGAGCCGCCTCGTCCAGCTCGGGCACGAGGTCCACGTGGTCATGACGCGGGCCGCCACGGAGCTCGTCCGGCCCCGGACGTTCTCCGCGCTCTCGCGGCGCCCCGTGCATTCGGACCTCTGGGATCCGATGGAGGCGTACACGGAGCACGTGAGCCTCGCTGAACTCCCGGACGTGGCCGTCATCGCCCCCGCCACCGCGAACATCCTCGGGAAACTGGCCCACGGTATCGCCGACGAGATCGTCTCCACCACGATGCTGGCCGTGACCGCGCCGGTGCTCGTCGCCCCGGCGATGAACGTGCACATGTACCGGAATCCCGTGGTGCAGGAGAACATCCGGAAGCTCACCTCCCTCGGCTACCGCTTCCTCGCTCCCGGCGAGGGCTACCTGGCCTGCGGCGACGTCGGTCCGGGTCGGATGACCGAACCGGCGGCCATCGTCGCCGCCGTCACCGGCCTGCTCGCGGAAGGCCGGCCCGGCACGCGCCCGCCGGAGGGCGGGGAGGTCTGCGGGGGATGAGGATCCTCGTCACCGCCGGCCCGACCCACGAACCACTCGACGACGTCCGCTTCCTCGCCAACGCCTCTTCGGGACGCCTCGGCTTCGCGGTGGCCGCGGCGGCCATGGCCCTCGGCCACCGGACGGTCCTCGTGTGCGGCCCGACACCCCTCCCGCCTCCCTTCGGGCCGGAGACGGTCCGTGTGGAGACCGCCGCGTCGATGCGCGAGGCCTGCCTCGCCGCCTTTCCCGCCGTGGACGCGGTGATCATGACCGCCGCCGTGGCCGACTGGCGGCCCGCCCAGCGCCATCAGGGCAAGTTGAAGAAGGACGCCGGTCCCCCGGACCTGCCGCTCGTCCGCACCGCCGACATCCTCTCCGAACTCTCCTCCCGCCGGGAACACCAGATCCTCGTGGGCTTCGCCCTGGAGGCCGCCGACGGCGAGGTGAACGCGCGGCAGAAGCTCACCGGGAAGGGGCTCGACCTCGTCGTCCTCGACTCTCCGGCGGCCATCGGAGCCGAGCGCTCCGACTTCGTCCTCCTCGGGCCGGGCGGGTGGCGGAACCACTACAGGTCGATATCTAAGGAGATTCTTGCGCACAGACTTGTATCCTTCGTCGCAAACGCTAGACTATTGACGGGTCGATAGGCGTCGATCCTGTCACCGGGGAACGGTTCCCGGAGGCGGCGAGGGCGTCGGATGGCGGGCAGGGGCAGGCAAGATCGCGGTTTCCCGGGCTCCGGACGAAGGTCCGGCCCGCCGTCGCGCCGCCGGACGGCGCGCCTCCTCACCGTCGCGGTCTCCCTGTTCCTCTTCCTCGCGCTGCTCACGTTCTCGCCCTGGGACCCCGGGCGGGGCAACCTCTTCGGCGCCCCCGGTCGCCTCGTGGCGGGGCTCCTCGTCTCGGGACTGGGCTTCGCGGCGTTCCTCTTCGTCGCGATGGTCGTCCTCTGGGCGGGCACCGCGGCCTTCGGGAAGGAGCCCGTCCGGCCGGCCCTTCGGGCCCCGGGAATCGTCATCGCCACGTTCTGCGCCGCGGGGTTCCTGTCGCTCGTCCTCGATGCGGCCCCCTGGCGCACGCAGGGGTTCTGTGGCCCCGGGGGACGCTGCGGCGCCGGGATGGCCTACCGGATGCGGAGTCTCACCGGCCCCGTGGGCGCGGTCGTCCTGACCGGCCTGTGCGGCGTGCTCGGCCTGCTCGCCGCCACCGAGTGGCAACTCCTGTCCCTTGGCCGGGATGCCGCGCGGGGCGGCCAGGGCCTCGGTCGGAGGATCGGCGCGGCGCTGCCCCCCGCGGTAGCGGGCGTCCGGGGGCTCTTCGGCGGCGCCGCGGGCGGTCTCCGCCGGTTCTGGCCGGGCCCCTCGTCCGCCCCGGAGGCGGAAGCTCCGCCCCTCGCGCCCCCCCGGCCGGCTCCTGCTCCGGACGTCGCGCCGCCCCCCGCCGAAGAACCGCCGGAGCCGGAGCCTCTCGTCGAGGAGGCCCCGGAGCCCGTGGCGAGGGAACCGAAGATCCGGAAGCCGGCGGCGAAGGGAGACGGTCCCCGGAAGGGCGCAACGGGATGGCGGTTCCCTCCCACCTCGCTCCTCGATACCCCGCAGCCCGTGGACGCCCGCGAGCAGGAAGAGGCCATCACCGCGGACGCCGAGGTCCTCGAGAAGGCGATCACGAACTTCAAGGTCGAGGCCCGCGTCGTGGAGTGGTGCCACGGCCCGGTGGTCACGATGTACGAGCTGGCCCTCGGGACGGGCGTGAAGGTCAACCGGATCCACAACCTCGCCGAAGACCTCGCGGTGGCCCTGAAGAAGCCGAGCGTGCGCGTCGTGGCCCCCCTGCCGGGGAAAGACACGATTGGCGTCGAGGTCCCCAACCGCGTGCGGGAAGACGTCCGGCTGAAGAGCCTGATCGGCGCGCCGGAGTTCGCCCGCCGGACCGCCGCGCTGCCTCTCCTGATCGGCGCCGACGTCGCTGGCAGCCCGGTCATCGAGGACCTCGCCGCGATGCCCCACCTCCTCATCGCGGGGACCACGGGCTCCGGGAAGTCCGTCTGCATCAACAGCGTGCTGCTCTCGCTGCTCCTCACGCGGACGCCGGAACAGGTCCGCCTGATCCTCGTGGACCCGAAACAGGTCGAGCTGGCCTTCTTCGCGAAGATCCCCCACCTCTACACGCCGGTGGTCACCGACATGAAGAAGGTGCTCGGAGTCTTCGAGTGGCTCGTGGACCAGATGGAGCAGCGCTACGACCTCTTCCACACCATGCAGGTGCGGAACATCAAGGCCTACAACGAACTCGGGCCGGAGGCCATCCTCGCCCGGAAGCAGGAACTCGGGGTGGAGGACGACGAGGAGGCGGAGGGGCTCGGCTTCCCGAACCAGCTCCCCTACATCGTCCTCGTGGTGGACGAGTTCGCCGAGCTGATGTTCGTCTCCCGCAACGAGGTCGAGACGCAGGTCGTCCGGCTGGCCCAGAAGAGCCGCGCCGTGGGGATCCACATCGTCTTCGCGACGCAGCGGCCGTCCGCCGACGTGGTCACGGGCCTCATCAAGGCGAACATGCCGTGCCGGGTCTCCTTCCAGGTGGCATCCCGGATCGACAGCCGCGTCGTGCTCGACAGCAACGGCGCGGACAAGCTCCTCGGCCGGGGCGACATGCTCTACATGCCGCCCGGGACCTCCCACCTGGTGCGGGCCCAGGGCACGTTCGTCTCCGACGCCGAGGTGAAGCGCGTCGTGAAGTTCCTCTCCGAACACTCGCGACAGGAGTTCGAACCGACCCTCGAACGGGCCCAGGCGGGACCGCTCCTCGGTGAGGAGGAGAAGGATCCGCTCTACGACGAGGCGGTGCGGGTCATCCTCGCGGAGCAGCGGGGTTCCGCCTCCCTCCTCCAGCGGGCCCTCGGCATCGGCTACACGCGCGGGTCGCGGATCATCGACCAGATGCGGAAGGAAGGGATCGTGGGGCCCTACAAGGGCTCCAAGGCCAGCGAAGTTCTCATGACGCTCGAGGAGTACGAGAAGAAGCAGGAAGAAGACCGGCCCTGAGAAGGGCGAGGCACGAGCCAGAGAGGTCGATCATGAAGAAGAAGCTCTCGCCGGCGTTCGTGGCCGCGGGGATCATCGTGGCCCTGAGTCTGTTCGTCATCCTCTCCATGCTGTTCTACACGCCCGCGGACCACCTCCGGCGGGCGGGCGAGCTGGCGAAGGAGGACAACTTCCGATTCCACGTCGCCCATCTCTTCTTCCGCTCCCTCGGCATCGGCGCCTATGTCGGATGGACCGTCATCCTGGCGTGGGCGGTCGTCGTCTTCTTCCGCGAGGCCGCGGGCGAACTGCTCCTCCGCGGCGTCAGCCTCGGGGTGGCCGTGCTCACGGGGGCCGCGCTGGCGGACATTCTCGGCTCGGACAACCTCGGCGGCGAACTGGGTTTCGCGGTGGCTTCCGTGCTGAAGGGAAGCCTCGGCGCCACCGTGGGGGGAATCCTCCTGTCCGGTCTGTTCCTCGCCTCGCTGGCCTTCGCCACGGAGTTCGGTTTCCAGGAGCACCTCCGCAGCGCGGCCCGTTTCCTCACCGAACCCCGGGAGGAGAAGGGTCCGTCCGACCTGGTCAGCGGGTTCAACGAAGGGGCGGAGGAACTCCTGCTCCGCGACGAACCGGAGACCCGCCACGTCAGCGAGCCGGGAACCGTCGAGCCGGCCGCCCCCGAAGTCGAGCGGGAGGAGACGGTCGCCGAAGAGACGTATGACACTGCCGGAGACGCCGGGGAGGCGACCATTCGCGCCTCCGATCCGCTGCACATCGAGACCGAGCACCTCGACGACGAACTCCTGATCGGCCACGGCCCGGCCTCCTCCGGAGAGCGGATCCTCGTCCGGGCGGCGGAGACCCGCCCGACGGCGGTCGACTTCGCGGCCGTGGACGAACCGGACGACGAGGAGATGCCCGGGGCCCGATTCGTGGCCCCCGCGCCGGTCGCCGCTCCGGCCCCGGAGACGATCGAGGATTCCGCGGTGACGGTCCTCGTGGACACCGACTTCGAACTGCCGGAGCAGGAACTCGAGTCCCTCGAGGAGGAAGTGACCACGGAAGACCCCGCGGCCCGGTGGAAGCCCGCGCTCGAATCGGTCTTCGAGGCCCTCGTCGGCCCGGCCTCCCCGCCGATCCCCCCGCCGTCGTCCCCGGTCGCGGAAGCCACCCGGATCGACGATCCGGTCTTCATCCTCGATGACGAACTCACGATCGTCGGCGACGACGACGAACCGGAATTCCCCGCGCCGATCCCGGAGTCGCCCGCGGTGGTCGAGACACCGGCCTGGATCGAGACGCCGGCCCCCGTCGAGCCTCTCGCCCCCGAGGAGCCGCCCGTGGCGCCGGAAGCGGTCGCCGGGGAGATCGCTCCGGAGATCGTCGAGGAGTCCGTTGCCCCGCCCGGTCCTGCGGTGCCGGTGCCGGAGGAGTTCGTGGAGTTCACCGACTCGTTCCTGCCGTTCATGCGGGAAGCGGTCGAGCCTCCGCCCGCCCCGGTGCCCGTGGTGGAAGTCGCCGCGGCGCCGGAAGCCGCGCCGGCGGCGGCGGAGATTCCGGTCCTCGAGGACCTGGCCGTGGTGCGCCCGGCGCCGAAGCCGCTCTTCCGCCGCCGGAAGCCGGAGCCCGCTCCCGCACCGGAATCGGCCGATCCGCTGCTCGAGGAAGCCGCGTCGATCTTCCTCGAACGTGGCCGGGCTTCGGTGGTCCTGCTGCAGCGACGCCTCGACATCGGCTACACGAGGGCGTCCCGGATCGTCGAGTCGCTGGCCGGAAAGGGCCTCGTCGGCCCCCTGACCGAAAGCGGCTCGCGTGAGGTCCTGCTCTCGCGGGAGGACTGGGAGCTCCGCCGGGCCGGCTGACGATCCGGTGGATACAGGACTTCGACGCCCGGAAGGGGAAGGGTAGGATACCCGCCCCATGGACCGGGGTTCCCCTCCTACCGATCGACTGCGGGTTTCCCTCGTCTCGCTCGGCTGTCCGAAGAACCTCGTGGACTCCGAGCGGGTACTGGGGGCTTTCGTGGACCGGGACCTCGTGATCTGCCCCCACCCCGAGGACGCGGAGGTGGTGGTCGTCAACACCTGCGGGTTCCTCGCCGCCGCCGTGGAGGAGTCCGTGGGGAAGATCCGGGAAATGGTGGCGCTGAAGAGACCCGGTGGCCTCCGGGCGGTGGTCGTGGCCGGCTGCCTCGCCGGGCGGAAGGGCATCGACATCCCGGCCCTCGCACCGGGGATCGACGCGGTGGTGCCGCTCGACCGGTACGACGACCTCGTGAAGGTCTGCCGGGAGACGGCCGGCCGGAGCCCCGGCGGCGAGGCGGACTACCGCCGGGACCTCCTGACGAGGGGCGAGCGGATCCCCCTGACGCCGAAGGGCTACGCCTACCTGAAGATCTCCGAGGGCTGCAACAACCCGTGTGCCTTCTGCACGATCCCCTCGATCAAGGGCCGCCATGTCTCGCGGCCGGAAGAGGAGATCCTCGCCGAGGCCGCGACCCTCGCGGCCAACGGCACCCGGGAGCTGGTGGTGATCGGCCAGGACACCACGTTCTACGGGCGGGACACCGCCGGGGAGTTCCGCCTCGCGCGTCTCCTCGGGAGGATCGCGGAGGTGCCCGGGATCGACTGGATCCGCCTCATGTACGCCTACCCGGCCTACGTGACGGAGGAGTTGATCGACCTCCTGGCCGCGGGCGGGAAGCTCCTGCCCTGGCTCGACATGCCGGTGCAGCATGTGTCCGACCCCGTGCTGCGGCGGATGAAGCGGCCGCTCGGCGGGCCGCGCACGCGGGCGCTGCTCGGGAAGCTCCGCGAGCGGGTGGGCGGGATCGTGCTCCGCACCACCCTCATCGTGGGCGCGCCGGGGGAGGGCGAGGCGGAGTTCGCGGAGCTCCTCGACTTCGTCCGGGAGTTCCGTTTCGAGCGCCTCGGTGTCTTCACGTTCTCGCCGGAGCCCGACACGCCCCTTGGCCGGGCCGACGATCAGGTACCGGAGAAGGTGCGCCAGGAGCGGCGGGCGGCGATCATGGAACGGCAGCAGGAGATCGCCTTCGCCGACGCCCGGGCCCAGGTGGGTCGGACCATCCCCTGCCTCGTGGAGACGAAGCACCGCCGGGGGGTCTCCGATGGGCGGACCTGGCGCGACGCCCCGGAGATCGACGGGGCGATCCGGATCCGGAAGGCGCCGGCCCACGGGGTAATCGGACCGGTGCGGGTCACCGCTGCCAAGGGCTACGACCTGGAGGGCGAGTGGATCGGCTGACGAAGTTCCTCCTGTCCTTCGGTGGACTCGGCTACCTGCCCGTCGTCCCCGGCACCTGGGGGACGCTCGGCGCCGTGGGAGTCGCGTTCCTCCTGCCCGGCGACCGCTGGTGGCCCGCCGGCGCCGGGGCGGCCATCCTCGTGTCGTCGGCGCTCACGATCGCCCTCGGCCGGAGGGCCGAGCGCCTCGCCGCGGGCAAGGACCCCCAGTTCGTGGTCCTCGATGAGGTGGCCGGCTACTTCGTCACCGTGCTGGCCTTCACCCGCCCGGAGCCGCTCTGGCTGGCGGCGGGTTTCTTCGTCTTCCGCGTGCTCGACATCAAGAAGCCGTGGCCCGCAAAACGGTTGGAGAAGCTGCCGGCGGGAGTCGGCGTCCTCCTGGACGACCTCCTCGTCGGCGTCTACGGCCTCGTGCTCCTCACGGTCGCCCGCTGGCTCGCGGAGCGCTGGCTGTAGCGACTCTGCCCCGCCCCCGCCGAGCAGGACCCCGGACATTCCGAAATCGTGGATTCGCCCCGCCCGTTGGCTTAGAGTGCGTTTTTCCACACCACCCGAGAGGAGAAGCATTCCATGGCTCGACCTGGCCGTCCCGCGCGAGGCGGGCGGGGGCGTCGCGAACCCGACGTCGCCGAAGCCGCCCCCGTCATGGCCACCCAGGACATGGCGCCGCTCACCTTCGCGGAGCCCCAGCGGACTCCCCGCGCCGGCGGAAGAGCGCGCGGAGGTGGTGGTGGTGGTGGCAGCGGCGGTTCGTACATCGGCGTGCTCGTGCCGCTCGCCGCGGGGTTCGTGGCGGCCGTGATCACGGCCATCGCCGGCATCGTCCTTTCCGGCAGCGGAAAGGGGGCGATCACCGAACTTGGCGACCAGACCGCGGCGAACGCCGCCATCCTCCTCGCCGCCACGGAGCCCGACTGGTGGGAGCGCGAGGCGGGGGTGCTGCCCGTCCTCCACGACCTGATGAAGGAGCGCTACGACGAGGCGCTGAAGAAGCTGAAGCGCTCCGACCCATCGGAGTCCGACCTCCTCCTCCTCGAACAGGACTTCAAGCAGGCCCTCGAGAAGTGGGACATCCAGCCTTCCGGCGATCGGGAGGCCACCCTCAGCCGCACCATCGTCTCGGCGAACACGACCCGGCTGCAGAAGATCCTGAGCGGCGCCCTGGCCGGCTCCACGGTGCTCTTCGCCGGCATCGTGAAAGGCGACAAGCAGCTCGTCCATTCCACGGGCCAGCAGCCGCAGATCCTCGGGTCGATGGCCACGAAGCAGGTCGGCGTGGCCCAGGTGACCCAGGTCATGGTCCAGGGCCCGACGGGCGGCGCCGTTCCCGGCCGGATCGTCGAGACGCCCATGAAGGACCGCTACGGCCAGGCGGCGGGCAAGGTGCGCCTCGTGCTCGGCGAGCCCCCGGTCGACACCGGTGGCGGCATGGCGATGGCGGTGGTGTTCGCCCTCGTCGCGCTGCTCCTCGTCGGCGGCGCGACCTTCGGCCTCTGCGCCGGCGTCTCCGGCGGCCTGAAGCGCGTCGCCCGCGACCTCGACCAGATCGCGCAGGGCGATCTCGACGTCCGGGTTGCCGCCCGCGGCCCCGGCGAGGTCTCGAGCCTCTCCCGCGCCGTGGACCGGGCGATGAAGACGTTCCGGGCGGTGCAGGAACAGACGGTGGCCGCGGCCTCCGCCGCGCAGCATGTGGTCGTCAGCCCCGAGGTCATGGATGCCGCGACCCTGCTGCCGGCCGAGCCGATCAAGGTCGAAGGATTCGAGATGGAGGCGGTGCACAAGCCCTGCCCCACGAAGGCCAACGACTTCTTCGACTACATCCGGGTCGATGACGAGCACGTCGGCGTGGTCATCGCCGACATGCCGCAGCGCGGGCCGAAGGGCGCCTTCATCGCCGCGACGTTCCGGGCGCTCCTGCGCGCCTTCGCGCCCGGGGAGGCCTCCCCCGCCGCGGTCCTCGCCAAGGTGAACCGCATCATGGCGAGCGAGTTGAAGCGCGGGGACCACATCAAGGCGATGTACACGGTGCTCGACATCCCGAAGTCGATCGTCGCGGTCGCTTCCGCCGGCCACCTGCCGCTGATCTTCTGGAAACTCGCGAAGAAGGGCTCGGCGCTCCTCTCCCCGGAGGGGATCGCCATCGGCCTCGACAAGGGCCCGGTCTTCGAGAAGACGGTCGTCGACAAGCGGCTCAAGCTGGAGAAGGGCGACCGGTACGTGCTCCACACCGACGGACCGCTGGCAGCGAAGAACATGGAGGGAGAGGAGTACGGCGAGCAGCGCTTCTACTACCTCGTGAACCGCGAGGCGCCGAAGAACTCCGCGGCCTTCGTGAACTTCGTCGCGAACGAGGTCGACCTCTTCCACGCTAGACCGTGGAGATCTCGGAGCTCCAGCGTCGCATCGAGGCGATCTACGGCGAGAGGGACCGCCGCCGGGGGCTGTTCGAGACGTTCGCCTGGCTCGTGGAGGAGATGGGCGAACTGTCCCGGGGCCTCCGGCGGCGGGACCGGCCGAACCTCGAGACGGAGTTCGCGGACGTGGCCGCATGGCTCGTATCCGTGGCGAACCTCGCGGGGATCGACGTCGGGGCCTGCGTCGAGCGCCTGTACGGCGCGGGCTGCCCCCGCTGCGCCTCGACCCCCTGCCGCTGCCCGATGCGCTGAGGGAGCGCGACGACATCGTTCAGAACGCCTCCCGCCACCCTCGCAGGGCCCGGATTCGGTCGAGGACCGGTCGAGCCCGGTTCCCCACCGCCTTGCCGAGGGCCGTCCGCCGGAGCAGCGCGCGGATCGCGGCGGCCAGGCGGCGGTCCGGTCGGGCCGCGAGCAGTTCCCGATAGGAATTGCCGAACCTCGTCCCGGGCAGTCGATCCAGGCGGTCCGCGAGCGAGCCGCTCCAGTCGAAGGTGGGCAGGCGGGCCGCCTCGACGCACGTCGCCAGGAAGACCATGGTGCTCACGCACTTGTCGCAGCGCGAGCAGTTGCCGGAGGCGGACCGGTTCTCCCAGCAGACGCGCAGGTGGTGGCGAGCCAGTTCATGTCCGGAGATCGCCCTGACCTTCGAGATCCGCGAATGCTCCACTCCCACGTGCACCACCTCGACCCGGTCCGAAGACCAGAGGGGATCGGTCCCCGGATGACTACCCCAGCGGGTCAGCACGGCCAGCGTGTAGCTGGAGGAGACGAGCAGCCGGCCGACCTCGCCGGACAGGAGATGGCCGATCGCCGCCAGCGGACCTCCGTGGGCCCGGGACCAGTCGAGTCCTGAAAGGGCGGGATGCCGGCGCAGCCCGGTCCACAGCACGACCGCGCGCGCACCCGTGTGGCGCGCCACCTCGCGGAACGAAGGCTCGAACGAGGACCAGCGGACCTCGTCGTCGGGACTCATGTCGTAGCCCCGCACGTACGCCACCACGTCCGGCCTGGCGGGGCCGCATAGGAGCGTGAAGAACGAGTCGACCCCGCCCGTGAAGCAGAGGGCGGTCTTCCGGGCGCGCGCCGCGATCGCCGGCCGCACGCCGGCACGAACCGGCAGGACCGGGTAGCCCCACCACCGGTTCCAGACCCGTAGCATCCGGTCCATGTTCCCGAGCCACGCCGCGCCCACCCGATCGGCAAGGGCGAGGGTTCTCCGGCCGGCCACCGCCGCCATCAGGGTGCACCCGGCGATCGCCTCCGGGCTCGGCTCGAGGACGGCCTCCGCGGACTCGAACCACAGGGGCTCGCCGTCCACCGCGGCCGCTATCCTCGACCCGCCGGCCCCCTCACGCGCCTCGACCGGACCCACCGTGAGGAAACCGCTCACGGCGGCCTCCGCCGGCGGGCCGGGAGGGGAAGCGTCTTCCCTCTCGAAAGCGGGGGTGCCGGCGCCTCCGACCGCGGATCCCTTCGCCCACGGACCATCCTCTGGAGGATATCGCAACCGGCGACCGTGGCCCGCGGGAAGACGGCGCGGAAACCCGGAGCCTCTGCGGTCGGGCGCCCACGCGCCGGCGGACTTCGCGCGCCGGCTACTTCTCGGCGGACTTCGCGAGGCGGACGCCGATGAAGCTCTGACCGTTCTCCTGGGCATACTCCCACAGCCGGCGGGTGGCGCGAAACTCGTGCTCCGCGGCCCGCATGCCGCGCGAGATGTCGCGCCACGATCCTCCGCGGGCCACGCGGAAGTACCGCTTCGCGGTCGGCCCCCACCAGCGGCCGGGGTACTTCGTCCCCGGGTAACCCTCGAAGCGCGAGGCCGTCCACTCCGCCACGTTCCCCCCCATGTCGAAGAGGCCCTCAGCGCTCACGTCGGCGGGGTTGCCGCCCACCGTCCGGGTCCGGGCCTTCGGGTCGATCGTATCGGTGAACCCGTCCTTGAACTCGTTCCCCCACGGGTAGGTCCGCCCGTCCCGGCCGCGGGCCGCCCGCTCCCACTCGGCCTCGGTCGGAAGGCGGCCACCTTCGAAGTTCGCGAAGGCCTCGGCCTCGTACCAGGAGATCCCGACGACGGGGTGGAGGAGGAAGTCCTTCCCGATCGACTTCTTCAGGTCCTCAAACCCTTCCGGCAGCTTCCGTTTCGAGGTCTCGAGCCACTTGCGGCCCTCCTCGCTCCAGAAGCCGAGGCTCTCGTAGCCCTTGGCCGCGATGAACTTCTCGAATCGGGCGTTCGTCACCTCGTACCGGTCGATGAAGAAGGGCGAAAGCTCCACCGGGTGGGCCGGAGAGTCGTTCGTGGGTTCGCCCTCCACGTCCCGCCCCATGACGAACGTGCCGCCGGGCACGAACAGCATCCCGGGGGGCGGCGAGGGAGGAGCGCCCTCCTCGGCGCCGGCGGGCACGAGGGAGGCCAGAAACGGCGACGAGGAGCACGACGG
>JALOQY010000319.1 GCA_025459285.1 Planctomycetota bacterium
GCGCGGTCCTCCGGCAATGAAGAACCCCGCGCCGGCAAGGCCGATCACGAGAGCCGCGCAAAGGATCGGCACGAGCACGCCGGAGCGCCGTCGCTCCACCCGCGTCTTGCAGCGCTCGCAGTAGGTCCGGCCGTCCCGGATCACCGCCCGGCCGGTGACGATGTGACTCTGGGGGATGGAGGTGTTGCAGCCGTCGCAGAAGTGCAGGCGATACCTGCTCTCCTCGCGCTCCTCCATCTCGCGGCGTACCCGCTCCCGCCGGGCCGTCCGCTCCGGCGACCCGAGCCGGGCGCAATCGGCGCACAGCATGGTCTCGCCCTCCGGCTTCGCGCGGTTCGTGATCACATCCTGCAGCGGTATGGAGACCTTGCAGTTGTCGCAGAAGTAGAGCTTCAGGTCCTCGCTCTCCACGCGATCGCGCGGCAGGCAGCCCTGACAGTACGTCTTCCCGTCCCGGGCCGTGGCGCGCCCTCCCACCACCTCCTGGAGCGGGATCGAGATGCCGCACTTCTCGCAGAAGTAGATCTTCATGGCTGGTGGGCTCCGATACCACACGGGACTTCCGCCCGGGCGCAAACGGCGTTCCCGCTTGCCGGACGGATCCCTCCGACACTCTGACCGCCCATTCTAGCCCGTCCCGCACCGGCGTACAGAGGCCGACCCGAGATAAGGATGATTGTCAGTCCGCAACGTTCGTGACCGGATCCTGGTCCGTACCCACCGCTCCCGGCGGGCGAGGCCGGCCGAGCACCCGGCGCACGACGACTTCGAGGAGTCGGAAGGAGAGCGGCAGAGGCACGCGCCATTCCCGGACCGATCCCTCCGGGCGATCCTCCGGAGTCCCCCCGACGATGAGCAGCGGGATCCCCTCCGGGACACCCCCGGGAAGCGGCGGGATGGCATCGCCGCCGACACCCCCCGGCAAACCGGCGATCAGGAGGTCCACCCGACCGGCCCGGATCCGGTCCAGGGCCGCACCCGTGGTGAGGGCAACGTCGATCTCCACCGGGGGATCGCGAAGGCCACGAAGACCACGGCAGAGCGTCTCCGCGAGCCCCTTGTCCACCGACAGGATCAGGATGCGTCGCGCCCGCATGTCAGCGGCCCGGTTCCCATCCGGACCGGCTGGGGGCCGGCCATGTCACGGCGTGGGCGGGGTCGTGGCGCACTACGGGCCGGTCCGGGAGTCTCCGGCCGCGCCATCCCCCGGAACACGCGCGGCCGCATCCCGAAGGAGACGCAGGCGAGCCTGCTCCTCGGCGATCGCCGCCACCCGCTCCTTCATCAGACGGCCGACCTTGAACTTCACGACGCGCTTCGCCGGCACCTGCACCTTCTCCAGCGTCCGTGGGTTCTGGGCCTTGCGGGCCGCACGCTCCTTGATCTCGAACACGCCGAACTCGCGGAACTCCAACCGGTTGCCCTTGCCCAGTTCGAGGATGATCGCGTCCAGGAACCGCTGGATCACGTCCTTCGTGACGACTTTCGTCTGCCCCGCTTCATCCGCGATCCGGGCGACCAGCTCCTTCTTGGTGATGGTCTTCGAGATGACCGGCATCCGCGCCCCCCCGTTCCGGTCCCGCCTTCCGGCGCTGCCACCCGCCGCAGGCGGACCTGGGAACTCTGTATCATGTGATCCCACGCCGATTTAAGGAAATCGAAGAATAGCAGAATGGGCGAGGCTGTCAAGGCTTCCCTCCGGACCGGCCACCCGGGCGCCTCCCGGTCCGGCGCGAGGCCGCCACTCCCCCCGGTCCCGTCACCACCGGCAACGAGCCCGCGTCTCGCACCGAACGCGGGGCGCGCACCGGTACAAGAGGCGATGTATGTACTACTGACCTTCGAAGTCTTCGCGCCGCTCGCGGATTCCGCGGGAGCGAGCGCCGCAGGCGCCCGCCGCCGCAGGCGGCGAGGAGGGGGAGGAGGCCGCAGGCTCCCGACGCGGGGGAGGATCGGCGCCCCCGCTTGATCGACAGCGCGGGCGCGCCCGTCACGATGGGTTGCGGGCGTGCCCGCGCTGTGCAGAGAGGCCGCGAAACACGCAAGTCAGCAGCCCGCCGCGGTCGAGGGCGCCCCCAGCAGTGTGATCCGGTTGCCCCGGCGGGCTGCTAGGCTGACCGCCATGGGCTCCCGCGTCGAAGTCCATCCGGGTCTGCGCGGCCGCGTGCCGGACGATTTCGCGTCCTGGAACGGTCTCGAGGGTGCACCGGTCGCCCTTTCACGTACGACCCGGACCGACCACGTGATGTGTGCCGGCCTCGACATCCATCTGAAGCGCGCCCGCCTCCCACTCGGCACGGCTCTCGGCGCGGTCTTCCGCAATTCGTTCCTCGGGCGCTCGCGCGCCGAACGCGAGTACCGCGCGCTCCTCGCCCTTCCCCCGGACCTCGCGCCCGCCCCCGTCGCCTTCGGCGAGAGACGGCAAAGCGGCCTGCTCCGGGAGTCCTTTCTCGCCACCCTGACCGTGCCGGGCGCGCAGCCGCTCTCGGTCCACCACCTCGCGGGACGGGACTCCACGGAGCGCCTGGGCCGATTCCTCGGCCGCCTGCGGGCCACCGGTCTCCTCCACGGCTCGCTCTTCGCACGGAACGTCCTCGCCCTTCCGGATGGTGGCTTTCGGGTGCTGGACCTCGACCGCGCACGCATCCGCCCCGGGGGCTCCCCGTGGTGTCGGGAATTCGCACGCGATCTGGCGCGCCTCGACGCCTCCCTCCCCGGGCTGTCCTGCGCGAGACGACTGCGCGTGCTCCGATCGATCCCCGCGGAGCCCGGCGACGACTCCGATTGCCGGCGCCGGATCGCGGAAGTCCTCGCCCATCGCGGCGAGGCGCTGCGCCGCCTCGCCCGCCGGGTCCCCCGGGACCGACGCTGACCGCCCGTCGCTCATGCGCGCGGAAGCCTCTCGGCGACGATCAGCGCGGTGGGTCGCGCAGAAGGTCGTATTTCTCCATCTTCTTGCGCAGCCAGACCCGGGAGATCCCCAGTTTCCTCGCGGCCTGGGTCTGGTTCCCGCCCGTCTCCTCGAGCACGCGCACGATGATGGATCGCTCCGTGGCCTCCATGGTCTCCTTGAGGCTGCCCCGGGCGGGGACGAGCTCGGGCTCCTGGCCCGCCCGCGGCCCCTGGATGTGCGGCGAAAGGTCGTCGGCCGTGATCCCCTCGCCGGAGAGCGCCAGGGCCTTCTTCACTTCATTCTCCAGTTCCCGGACATTCCCCGGCCAGGAGTACGCCGTGAGTAGCGCCATCGCCTCCTGGTCGACCGTCTTGGGGGCGAGACCCATCTCCGGGCCGGACTTCCGGACGAAATGCTGGACGAGTTCGGTGATGTCCTCGCGACGCTCGCGGAGCGGCGGCACCAGGACCGAGATCACGTTCACACGGTAGTACAGGTCCTCGCGGAACTTCCCTTCCAGCATGCGCTGGCGAAGGTCCTTGTTGGTCGCGCAGACGATCCGCACGTCGACCCGTACCGTCTTCTTCCCCCCCACCGGCCTGACCTCGCCCTGCTGGAGCACGCGCAGGAGCTTCTTCTGCATGTCGAAGTTCATGTCCCCGATCTCGTCGAGGAACAGCGTGCCCCGATGGGCCTGCTCGAAGAAGCCGGTCTTGTCCCCGTCGGCGCCGGTGAAAGCGCCCCGCATGTACCCGAAGAACTCCGACTCGAGCAGCGTGTCCGGAACCGCGCCGCAATTCACGGTCACGAAGGGCCCCGCCTTCCGCGGCCCCTTGAAGTGGACCGCGCGCGCCACGAGTTCCTTCCCCGTCCCGGATTCGCCGTAGATCAGGACCGGTACTTCCGTGTCGATGATCTTGTCGAGCAGCAGGAAGACTTCCTTCATGCGCGCCGACCGCCCCACGATCTCGGAGTAGTCGTACTTGTAGGTCCGGTCGCCGATGGCCTGCCGCGCCTGTTCCAGTTCGTCGCTGCGGGCCATGAGCTTGCGCGACAACTCCTCCCGGTTCCGCAGGTTGAGGATGGCGATGGCGGCCTGGTCGGACAGCGCCGTCACCGTCTCCACGTCGTCCTTCGAGAACACGCCCTCCCGCGCCCGGTTGTCGAGGTAGATCGCGCCCAGTTTCTGGCCACGACTGCAGAACGGAACGGACAGGATGGAAGTCAGCTTCAGGTCGTCCACGGACTGGAACTTCGCGAAACGCGGATCGAGAGTGGCGTTGTCGGTCAGGACCGGTTCGCCGGTGGTCATCACCTGCCGCACGATCGACTGCGACACCTGGAGCTCCGGTCCATCGAGCTCCCGGCGCCGGAAGTTCCGGGCGACCTGGAACGAGATCCGGCGATCCTCCACGAGGATGAGGAACCCCCGCTCGGCGCCGGTCAACTCCACCGCCGTGTCCATGATGAGGTCGAGAAGGCGACGAAGATCCGTTTCGGAGTTCAACTCCTTGTTGATCACGAACAGGCGCGACAGGATCTCCGGCTTCATGACATGCCCCTGGGCGCCCGGCGCCCACGTCTTTGCAGAGGATCGGCTCTCTCGCGCCACCGCCCGGGCGTCCTCGATGACGCTCATGAGCTTAACTCTTCGCGCGTCGCGCCGGTAGATACCGGCGAGGTCGCTCGGAAGAGAGGTCGCGAGACCCTCGGAGAGGTCCACTGCCTCCCCGGCGTCCGCCGCCGCGGCAGGACCCTCCATCCGCCGAAGCGACCGGCGCGCACGGGCGAGGAGGCCCGGGACGAGAGCCTCGGGTCGCCGGGACCGTCTCGCGAACCTCAGGTAGGCCTCCAGGTCCCCGTCCACGTCTCCCCCGGTCTCCACCGACAACTCCCCGCGCACGAGCAATCCCTCCGCCTCCGCGGCGTGCGCCCGTACCCGGCGGGCCAGGGCGATGGCTCTTCCCGCCACCCGCCGGGCCTCTCGCGTGTTCCCCCGGTCGGCGGAGAGGCGGGCCGCCTCCACGAGGTCCGCGACCATCCCCTCCCGATTCCCGATCTCCCGGTCAATCTGTCGCGCCGCGGAGACCTCCCGCTCCGCGGCGTCATGGTCCCCGGAGAGCCGGGCGATCCGGCCGGTCAGACGGTGGCCGGTCGCCTCGATCCGCCGGAACTTCGAACGCGCCGCGGCCTGACCCGCGCCGCGCGCGAACTCGAGCGCACGCTCGAAGGCTCCCGTTTCCACGAGCAGGTCCGCCGCGTGCATGCGGAAGAACGCCGCCCCGTATTCGTTGCCGATGCGCTGGAAGTGCCGCACCGCCCGCTCGTAGTAGGCCAGCGCGAGACCCCATCGGCCCCGCAGGCGGTGGAGAGACCCCACGTTCCCGAAGGACATGGCCACGCCGAACAGGTCTCCGATCCTCACGCGCACAGCGAGGCTGCGCCGGAAAAGTTCTCCCGCACGGGGGAAGTTCCCGAGTTCCGCCTGGATGTTCGCCACGTTGTTCAGCGTCAGCGCGACGGATGGCAGGTTCTGCCGTCGCTCGTGCAGGCGCAGGGACTCCTCATAGTACCGCAGAGCCCGCCCCGCTTCGCCCCAGGCGCTCATCAAG
>JALOQY010000036.1 GCA_025459285.1 Planctomycetota bacterium
CCTCCGCTTGCGGCTGCGCTCCGCTCCGCCGCAAACTACCCCCGGCTCGCTCCGCTCGCGGGCCTCGACCGGACGTTCCACCAGGCAATTCCCCCTCGTCCGCCGTGGCCCGACCGCGGGGGGAGGACTCGCGTCAGCGAGTCCGGCGGGGGTCTCCCCCGCAGAATGACCCCCGTGAGTGGACTCCCGCAGGGCGTCCACGAAACGGCGGGCGAAGCCCGCCGTCCCGAAGCGAGCGCAGCGAGCGGAGGGCGGGGGTCTGGCCCCAAACGCGTCAAAATGGTGACTTGGGGTCTGGCCCCAAAGTGGCCACGGACTGGCGGGCGAGGCGGGCGTGGAGGGCGGCGAGCTGGGTTTCGACCTCGGCGGCCATGGGGTGGGGGGAGGGGTGGACGCCGAAATCGTAGCGGGACGGGCCACCGAACCAGAGGCCGCGCACGAATGTGCTCGAAAGGACCTCCTCGCCCGCGAGGAGCCGCGGCAGCGCCAGCGCCACCGAGGAGACCGCCGGCGCCACGTACGGCAGGAAACCGAGGTGGCGCACGATCATGTTCCCCTCCCGCGCCGCGTGGCTCAGCAGCTCGGAGCGCACCGGGCTCGGATGGCGCAGGTCGTCGAAGACCAGCACGTCCTTCCCGTGCGGCCCGAAAGCCGCCCCGGCGCCGGCGACTTCGTTCTCGAAACCCTCCCGCCGTGCCGCCATCAGCGCCCGGCCCCACATCACCCCGAGGCCGATCCCGGCGATCCGCTCCGGCGCGAGGCCGGCGCCGGAGAAGCCCCCCGCCGCGTCCGCCTGGCTGTCGAGGAACGCCGCGAGGCAGAGCCAGTCCACGGGGTCGGAGACCACGAGGAAGAGCCCGGCGAAGTCGGCGGCGCGCGCCTGCGCAAGGCAGCTCCGGAGGATCGCCCGGTTCGGCGCGAACTGCACCATCCGGACGTCCTCCCGTGTCCCGAGCGCCGGCACGTCCACCGTCGCCGCGAAGACGAAGACATCGCACTGGTGGAAGACCTGGTTCAGCGCCGTGGGCCGCACCCGGGGCAGCTCCACCCCGGAGCGGAACCCGGCGATGGAGCCCAGCTCGTGCTGCCAGCGCTCGAGGTTCGCCCCATCCACATCGTAGATGAGGAGCTCGCGGATTCCCGAGCGCTCCACGGGTGTCGCGGTGAGGACCGCGGCGGCCGTACCCCCCACCCGGCCGACTCCCGCGAGGCCCACCCGGACACCCCTCGGATCCGGGGGAACCGCGAGGCGCGCGAGATACCGCGGCACGCCCGGCACCCCCGAGAGGTAGCTCCAGTGCTTTCGCCGAGCACCGCGCCGGAAGGCCTCGACGCCCGCCGCCGGGTCGATCCGCGGCGGGCAGACCCACGGCTCGCGCCGGGGATCGCCCTCCCGGGGAACAAGGACGATCTTCGGCTCCGGCCGCGACCGGCGCCGCGTCGCCCACTTGAGCCGCCCGGCCATCTCCGCGTCGTCCTGGATCGCGGCGCGCCCGTCCCCGTAGAGCGTCATCGTTCCCCTCCCCGGTGGGCGGAGTGGCTCTCCGGATGGAGCCGGGCCAGGGCCTCCAGGTCCTCGGCGATCAGGTCACTGGGGAACCGCTCCGCGGGCGGAACGAAGCCCTGCGGGAAGGGCGGACAGCGGGGCCGCCGCACCACGAACGCGAGATCGCTGACCGAGAGGAGCCGCCCCTCCGCCTCCCGGAACGACTCCTCGATCGCCCGGAACAGCTCCCGGGTCCGCTCCAGCGCGAGCCGCGAGAAGTCCAGCGCCGTGGAGTCGTCGAGCCCGAGGTCGTGGGGATGGTGGTAGGGCAGGCAGTTGTTGAGCGACGGCAGGAGGGACCCCCACTCGAGCTGCTCGCGGCCGAGGATGCTCGTGCCCCCGAGGTAGGGAGCGACGGAACTCTCCCTCAGCACGCCCCGCCAGCCGGGCACGACGACCTGCGCCCGGTGGTTCACGCCGCGCAGCCGCAGGGCGGCCCGCGTCGCGGCGTCGGTCACCCCGATGAGGACCTCGCGCAGACCGAGCCCCACGCTCGCCGCCGCGTCGGCCACCGCGAACACGGGCTCGGGGTTCAGGAGGAATGGCGCGAGCAGGATCGCCTCGCGCGACAGCTCCCGGGCGATCGCGAGCTGGTCCCGGAGGGGCGGGCCGCCACGACCCGGATGCGTCCCCGCCTCGTGGCCCTGCCAGGTGAGGTAGCGTTCGAGGTCCACCGCGAGCGTGGGCGAGTCTCCCACCACGTCCCTCGAAAACGCGCGCCCGAGGCCGAGGACGACGAGTCGCCGCCCGGTCCTTGCCGCGGCAAGCCGCTCCCGGGCGAGGGCGGCCACCCGGCGCCGCAGTTCGCCCTCGTGCACGTGGAGAAGCGCGTGGCCGGGCGAGAGGCCGGCGAAGAAGGCGGTGATCGCGGCCCGGCTCGCGAGAAGCGTCCGCCGCACCGGAAGCGATGCCGCACAGGCCGGCTGAAGGACCGTCTCCAGGTCCCAGACGAGGACGAGGGGGTTCGTGAGCCTCAGGACCGCGAAGCCCGACGCCGTCTCCCCCGGGCCGGCGGGTGCCGCTCCGGTCTGGGCCAGCGCCTCGCGGAGCGCGGCTTCGCCCTCGCCGGCGGGAACGAGGGCGAAGAGCAGCCCGGCATCGAGCCAGCTTGCGGTCGCCTCGGCGAGGAGGCGGGCCAACCGCGGCCCCGCGCCGGCGCGCCCGTCGAGCGCGAGGGACTCGACGAGCGCCCCCTGCCCGAGGAGGCGGCCGCCGGCCACCTCGGCGAGCCTCGCGTCACCGGCGACCACCGGCAGCGCGGCCGCCGAGACCTGCCGCCACGCGATGGCCGCGAGCGGGCGCCGCTCCCCGTCCGCCGTCTCGAGGAGCCCCACGATCCTCTCCCAGCTTCCCGTCCCCCGCCGGGCCGGGAGGTCGACGCGCACGAGGGGGGCGAGCCCGGCCGGCAGCGGCCCGTCCGGCCCCGCGATCGAGAAACGGTCGGCGGGCGCCGCCACCGGCATCTTCTGCGTCGGGTGGTTCACGTAGAGGCCGCGTTCGAGCAGCGTGCGGGCCACGAGCGGATGGCAGAACCGGTCGGCGTCCTCCCGGCGGTCGAGCGCGGCGCGAACCGTCGTGGAGGAGAGTCCCTCCACCTCCCCGGGGACCGAGACCAGGGCGATGCCGCCGCGGAACCTCTGCCGCACCGGCTCCTCGAACTCCCGCTCCGCGCCGGCGCGGACGACCACGAGATGCGGGATGTCCCACACCGGCGAGGCGGGGTCGGCGTAGGCGCTCGCCCCGGCCACGACGTCCGAGCCCACGACCATGAGGAGCCGGCGGCGACCGACGAGCCGCCGCAGTCGCTCGAGGCCCGCCGGCCGCGCCAGGTTCACCGGCGGCCGGAAGGGCGCGAGAAAGGCGTCCGGGATCGCCGCGATCGCCATCCGCGTCAACTCCTCGCGCGTCTCCCGCGGGAGAGCGTGCTTGCGCCAGGAATAGTCGTCGAGCTGGACGAGCACCTCTCCGGCCTGTTCGAGCGCGCGGGCCACCAGCGCCCCGTGCGCGCTCGTGAAGGGGTCGAACGTGCCCGGAATGAGCGCCACCGGCGGGACGGCCCCCCGGCGCCACCCGCCCGCCGCCCGCTCCAGCCAGTGGAGGGCGGAGGCCACGAGGAAGAACCGCACCCGGTCGCCGGGCCGATGGTGGATCAGGGTCAGGAGCTTCTTCGCCGCCATCCGTGCGAAGTCGGAAAGGCGACCGTCATCATCCGGTTTTTTCGCGAGTCGCTCGAGGACCATGGCGAACTGGGCGAACCCCTCGTTCACCGTGCTGGCCCGGGACTCCGCGAGCGAGCCGAGGAGGATGCCCGCGAGCCGGCGCAGGACGGCCCCCCGGAGCAGGTCCCGCGGAAGCGTGAGCACCACCCAGCCCACGGTCTGGAGCAGGAGCCGCTGCAGAGACTCGGCGCCTCGCCGCACGTTGGCCTCGATGTCGTCGAGGGCCTCCCCGAACTCCTGCTCCGGGAGACTCCCGAGCACCGCTCCGAGGAACCGCGGGATGTACCGGGTCACCGACTCGGCGTCGAGTTCGAGGGAGCGGAGCAGTTCCACCATCACGTCGTTGCGCTGCGGCTCCGAGAGGAGCGGCAGGACGCGGAGGAGGCAGCGGCCGGCGTGGAACCGGGTCCCTTCGACGCGGCTCACCTTGAGGAGGTTCGCGAAGTGGCCGGCGACCTCGTGGGCGAAGTAGGAGCCGGGGTCGCTGCGCTCGGCGTGGCGCCGCTCGGTCACCGCGCAAAGCCAGTCGCAGTTCACCTTCTTCTCGACCCACCCCACGCGTGTCTTCAGGTTCCGCAGGAGCACGTCGCGCACGGGATCGCGTCCGCCGAGGATGAGATCCCGGCACTGCCGCTCGACCTCCGGCTCACCGCAGGCGGCGGCCAGTTCGCCGGTCAGGAACAGCTCCGCCACGAGCGAGCCGCCGCTCGCGCCCCAGGCGATCTCGCGGAGGCACTCCTTCACTCCCGCCCGGACGTCCGGGCCGGCGCGATCCGCCTTCGCGAGGCCGACGAGGACGCGCCATGACATGAGCCGGGCGTTGATCGCCGGATGGTCCATGAAGGCGCGGGCGAACCGCAGCAGGTCCGAGAAGCTCGACGGTTCGACGAGGGGCAGCGCCACCTCGGCGGACTCGCAGACGTAGAGGCCCACGAGCGGCCGGCGGTCTTCGAGGCGCTTCCCGAAGTCCTCGCGGATGAGATCGAAGGCCTGCGCGCGCAGCGGAGGGTCGAGCCGCCGGAGAAGCCGCCGCAGGACGATCGGGACCGCGTAGACCACCTTCTCCACCGCGCCCATGTCCTCCGTCTCGTCCGGCCCGGCCTGATCGAGGAGCGTAAGGACGCGACCCAGCTCGTCGAGGACCCGGCGCTCCTCACGGAGAACCACGCCCTCCGGCAGGTCCTTGCGCCAGAAGTCCTCCCTCGACGCGAGCAGATCGCCGATCCGGTTCGCCGCGTGGTAGCGGATGTCGTCGTCGGGGTGGGAGAGCAGCCCGACGAAGAACCGGAGCGCCATGGCCTTCTGGGCGGTGGAGAGCGCCGGCGAGTAGTCCCCGAGGATCGCCTGGTAGGTGCGGACGTCCCGCCAGTGGACCGTGGAGCGCGCTTCCTCCAGGAGCGCCCGGAGCGCGGGCTGATCGCGCAGCCGCTCCATCACCCCCAGGGTGTGGGCGGTGGCGAACAGGCGGACCAGGGTGGCGAGACCCGCCCCGGTGGCCAGCGCCGCCTCCTCGGGGCGGCGCGCGCCGGAGAGCGCGTCGAGGATGTCGAGTCCCTCGGGAAGCCGCGGTGTCCGCGGCGGGTCCGGGGGGAAGCCGGGCGGATCGAGGTCCACGCCGAGGACCTGCATGTACTCCTCGAGGTCCCGGAGCTTCCGGTAGACGGCCTCGTAGCGGCGGACCTTCGCGGCGTCGACGCTCTCGAGCTTCCCGAGGATCGTGTCGTAGGCCTGCTTCAGCGGGATGATCGCCATTCGCGGGCGGCCGTCGGGGCCGGGGTGGTCTTTCACCCGGAAGTCCGCGTAGACGAGGATCTGCGTCTCCACCGGCAAGCGGGTGAGCTCGAGGTCCCAGCAGGAGTGGTTCGTGGCGATGTGGCCGAGACCCGGAAGGCCCCGGTCCTGGTACCACAGGTGCGTGTAGTAGTAGTGGAGCCTCGGGGTGCGGCGCACCTCGTCGCCGAGGCAGCCGAACTTGCCGACGTCGTGCCCGATGGCGGCCCCGTGCAGCAGCGGCAGGTCCACCGGAATCGACCGGGCGAGCTGGCGGCCGAGGTGGAGGCAGAGACCGGTGACGCCGAGGACGTGATCGTGGATGGAGAGCCCGCGCCACTCCTGAGCCATCGCCAGACAGACTTCGAGGCCGTCCTGCTCCAGGTGGTGGAGGAGCCGCCGGTACTCCTCACCGGAGGGCCAGCGCCGGATCTCCGGCTCGGTGAGCGGGACGAAGGGCAGGCGGGTGGCGATCCCCTCCCCGGGGTCCGCGGCCTGCTCGGCGATGATCTCGCGGGCGAGGGGGAAGAAATAGGTCGCAAGAAGTCCGGTTTCTGGCCGGGGAGCCGGGAAGCGGTACGGAAACTGGCGCCGGCAGGCCTCGGAGTAGAGCGCCTCGCGCGCGAAGGCGAGATCGGCGTCCCCGGCCGGCAGTCCCGCGAGGTCGAGGGCGATCCGGAGCGCGCTGTCGAGCCGCCGTCGCGCGCCGAGATCGAGTGCCCCGAGGTCGGGGTTCATCCGCCATCCGTGCCGCGCCAGGCATTCCTCGAGCCGGCGGCCCGGTCCCTTCCCGCTGGGCGTCATGGGCGCAGTATAGCCGCGCGCCCGTCTCCGGGCACGCCGGATCGCCCGGCCGGTCCCGTCGCTTCCCGCCCCGTGGCGAGGCTCCTGGAGGCGGACCGGCCCGTCCGGTCGATCGGCCGCGGCGCGGTCTCCCCCTCCGCGGTGGCCCCGGATCGGGTGTCCTGGACCCGTCCGGGATAGAATCGCGCCCGCATGCCGCGAAGAAGCGACCAGAGACCGGGACGGTCGCCGCCGTCGGACCGCGTCGTCCGACTGCGGATCGAGGAGCTGGCCCTCGACGGGGACGGCATGGGACGGATCGGCACGTACCTCGTGTTCGTGCCGGGGACGATCCCCGGGGAGGAGGTGGAGGCGGAGATCGGAAGACGGGGGGAGAGCCACGGGCGGGCGAAGCTCGTCCGGGTGCTTTCGCCGTCCCCCCATCGCGTCGTTCCGCGGTGCCGGCACTTCGGGGACTGCGGAGGCTGCTCGCTCCAGCACATCGAGTACGCGGAGCAACTCAGGCTGAAAGAGGCCATGGTCCGCTCGCATCTTGGCCACGCGCTCCGGGCGGAGGTCCCGGTCCGGCCCGCCCTCGGGCTCGACGACCCCTTCGGCTTCCGGAACAAGGTCCACTTCAACGTGGGCCGGGGGGCCGAGGGGGAGGCCGTCCTCGGCCACCTCGCGGCCCGTTCCCGGCGGCTCGTGCCGGTGGCCGAGTGCCCCGTCCATGCCGACGCGGGGAATCGAGTCGCGTTCCGCCTCGGCGGACTCCTCCGGCGGTTCCACGTCGCCCCGGCGGAGGGGGATCCGCCGACCCGCGGCGTCGCGCGCCACGTTCTCGCACGGGTTTCGGAGGCCTCGGGGGAGACGCAGGTCGTGCTCGTCGTCTGCCGGGACCGCTTCCCCGGGCGGGACGCGCTCGCCGAGGCGATGCTCTCCGGCCCCGGGGGCGCCACGGGCGTGCACCTGAACCTGAACGACCGCGAGGGAAGCCTGGTCCTCGGCCGGGAGACCATCCACCTCGGCGGGAAGGACCGTCTGGTCGAGGAGATCGGGGGCGTGCAGTTCCTCGTGTCGCCCGTCTCCTTCTTCCAGACCGGCATCCGGGGCGCCCGGCTGCTCCTCGGGGAGGTGCTGTCGGCGGTGGGCGAGGGCGGCGGGCCGGTCCTCGACCTCTACGCCGGAGTCGGGCTGTTCGCCCTCCCGCTCGCGAAGACGGGCCGGCCGGTGGTGGCGGTGGAGGAGAACCCGCTTTCGGTCCGGGACGGGATCCACGGGGTGAAGCGCAACGGCCTGAAGGGGGTCCGCTTCGTCCGCGCGCGGGTGGAGGACCAGGTGCGCCGGCTCGCCGGGGAGGGAGAGTTCGAGGTCGCGGTGCTCGACCCCCCGCGGGAGGGCGCCTCCGAGAAGGTGCTGCGCCTCGTGGCCGGGGCCATCCGCCCCCGCCGGATCGTCTACGTCTCCTGCGACCTCCGCTCGCTCGCCCGGGACCTGAAGCTGCTCGCGACACTCGGCTTCCGCCTCCGCTCGGCCGTTCCGGTGGACATGTTCCCCCACACTTCCCACGTGGAGACGGTGGCCACTCTGACCCGATAGGTACGTACGTACTCCGTTCGCGCAGGGATGGGGGCCGGCGGGAACGGAGGCCTGGCACTCAGCGCGTCAAGATGGTGGTTCAGGGCCTGGCCCCGAAGTGCTCTTGCTCACGCTCTCACTCGCCGAGATCGCGGAAGAAGCGGTCGGAGTCGTCGAGGCCCTTCAGGTACTCGTGGAACTCGAGGCGCGCATCGGGGTCGAACGCCGCATCGGAACCGACCCGCTCCCGCTCGCCGAGCAGCGTCGACACCACCCAGCGCGGGAGAACGACCTCCGGCGGCCCGCCTCCGTCGTCGGGGCTGACCGGCACCTCGACCAGCCCCTCCCGGCGCAGGCGGCCGCCGGGCTCGAGCAGCGCGCGCTTGCGCAGCACGTCCTCCTCGCTCCGGGCCACCATCCGCACCAGGTCCACGGACTCGATCCCCGGGTTCCCGTAGAGGCACTCCTGCACGAGGAGCGCCACGAGGATCAGCTGCTCGTCCTCCGCCAGATGGAGGCGCCGGGCCAGGGCGACAAGCGGGAACGACTCGCCCCGCTCCGTGGCGGCGAGACGGGTCCGGACCCGATCCGCCAGGTACCCCGCCCGGCGATCGAGCTGCGCGGCGCTCTCGGTCTCCTCGAAGGCGTGGTGGCCGAAGGGATCCACCTCGAACGCGGCGTTCGCCCGCCGGAACAGGAGCGTGGTCAGGCGGCCGAGTTCCGCCAGATACTCGAAGTGGCCGCGATAGGGAGCCGGCCGGCGCTCCCCGTCGGGTCGAGGGCGGGCGTCCCGCTCGATGGCCCGGAACAGTTCGTCGCCGAGCCGGTACCGGGACTCCAGAACATCATCGGCGTCGGGCTCCACGGCCGTCACCGCGCCGCAGACCCGCAGCGGGGCGCCGGCCGCAAGCAGCGCCGCGCCGCTGAGGATCCCGTAGGCCGACGGGAAGAGCAGCGTCAGGATCTCGCGCCCGGTGAGCGGGTTGCCGCCCCCCTCGATCCGGCGGTTCAGGAGGATGAGCAGGACCATGACCTCCTGGGGCGACAGGTGCCGGTCATCGGCCAGTCGCCCGAGGACGCCGGGGAGGCCGATGGAGACCACGCTCCCGGCGATCGACCGGACCTCCTCCCGGAGTTCCGTCGCTGTCGGCAGGTGCTCGGCGTCCTTCAACCTCCGGCGAAGGCGGCCGAGGCGGTCGGACAGGTCGAGGATGCGCTTCAGGCGCTCGCGGTCCTGGATCGTGAGGGACAAGAGGACATTCTCCGGCCGGGCCCGCGACGGGCGGCCACGGAAAGCTCGGGCCGCCGCCGGCCGCGAGTGACCATAGTATAGCGCCTTCCGGCCCCGGAGGTTCGCTTCCGGTCCACGGACCCCGGCGGGCGCACCCGACACGCGAACAGAGTACTTCCGCAGGAAGGGCCCCGATGGCCGACCCGTTTCTCCTCCGACTCGCGGAAGCGCTCGGGCCGGCCCTGATCCGGGCCCTGGGCGCGAGCCTCGACGTGACCTACCTCCCGAGGGGCGCCGAGGCCGCACGGAGGCGGCGGGGTGAACGGGTCATCTACGCCTTCTGGCACGGGCGGATGCTCATGCCCGCCTGGACCCACCGCTTCCGGAAGGTGGCGATCATGATCTCGCGCCACAAGGACGGGGAGTTCATCGCCCGGGTCGTCCGGCGTCTCGGTTTCGTGCCCGCCCGGGGCTCCTCCACCCGGGGCGGCGCGGCGGGACTCAAGGCGATCCTCGATCTCGCGGAGAAGGGACACGACCTCGCCTTCACTCCGGACGGCCCCCGCGGTCCCCGCTACCGGGTCCAGCCCGGTGTCGTCTACGCCGCGAGCCGCTCCGGTCTGCCCATCGTGCCCGGGGCCATCGAGGCCCGTCCCGCCTTCACGCTCGGCTCCTGGGACGAGTTCACGATCCCGCACCCCTTCGGTCGGGTGCTGATCCTGGAGGGCGAGCCGATCCCCGTCCCGCCGGGTCTCGACGACGCGGGGATCGAAGCCCGGTGCCGGGCGCTCGAGGAGACGATGCACGACCTGACGGCGCGGGCCCGCCGCATGCTCCGCGAAACCCCCGGCACCGCCGGCCGGTAAGGAGGTCACGAGGTGAACATGGATCGATCCCGCGGGAACGCACTCACCATCCTGCTCGTCGCGCTGGCGCTCGTCGCCGCCGCGGAGGGCTTCCTCCTTCTCCGCCTCGCGCGCCGGGTCGGAGAGATCGAGGAGCGGCTCGCGCCGGGCCCTTCCGCCTCCGCGGCCACCCCCCTCGCGCTGGGGCAGGAGGTCCGGGCGCTCGAACGGGAAATCGGCGACGCCGCTGGGCGGGCGGCGCACGCCGAGGAGCTGGCGGCGAGGGCCACCGCGCGCCTCGACGAGGTGGAACGGACCGCGGAGGACCTCCGGCAGCGGGTCCTCACCGGGGGCGGACCGGCCGGCGGGACGATTCCGAAGGGCGCTCTCGAAGAGGCCGTGGCGAAGGCCGTGGAAGAGAAGGTCCGGGAACTTCCCCAGGGCGGGGAGTGGAAACCGACCCTCGAGCAGTTCCGGGAGACGCTCGGGCTCAGCGAGACCCAGGCCGACTCCTGCGAACAGGTCTTCGACGACGCGAAGCACGAGGCGATGAAGCTCCTCACGCTGCCGCGACCCGAGGGCGGATGCGTCCTCGACGACCTCGTGGCCGCCCTGAAGGACCCGCAGGACGCGGAGGCCGCGGCGAAGAAGGTCTTCCTCGGGCTCTTCACGGCAAAGATCCCCGGACGGGACGAACCCTACATCGCCGAGATCCTCCGGATCAAGGAGCGGGCGCAGCAGGGCCTCGGGAACATCCTGGACGCGGAACAGCGCAAGCGCCTCTCCCGCATGAACCTCGACCACCTCGGGGTCCAGACCTCCTACGACCCTTTCGGGGAGTACGTCCGCGACTCGATGCGCTGACGGCGGGATTGCGCGCGCCGGCCCGGCAGCGCCATAATGGGTCCCGGGCCCCGTGGAGGTGCGCATGCGCCACGTCGCGATCCTCGTACTCGTTGCCGCCGTCCTATCCGTCCCGCCACCCGTCACCGCGAAGGACTACGACATCCGCTCGCAGAAGCCCGAGTGGCAGTTCGTGGACGAGACGGACCCGAAGAAGGCCGACGAGGTCCTCGCGAAGATCCTGAAGCGCTGCGTGAACGAACGCGAGACCGCGAAGCTGATCGATGCGCTCCGCAAGGGCCGCGCCTACCCCTCCGGCATGCCCTCGCAGGACACGGTGACGGTGAAGGGCGCCGACGGCCTGTCCCGGCAGGTCACCTGGTACCTGCCGTCGAAGTACTCCGGGAAGAAGCCGGTCGGAGTGCTCGTGTTCCTCCACGGGGCGATCCGGCAGCCGCCGCCGGGGGGCGGCGCCTACGAGGCGAAGGAACTGGGCGCGGCGGTGGAGAAGCTCGACTACATCCGCATCGGCCCCTGCACCTACGAGGGGCACGAGTGGGGCGAACCGGCGGTGCGGGCCACGGTCCACGAGGCCCTCGAGCACGTGAAGCGGCGCTACAACGTGGACGAAGACCGGGTGGTGATCGCCGGCGATTCCGACGGCGGGCGCGGGACCTACGCCATGGTGGAGACCGAGGCCACCTTCTACGCCGCGGCGGTGCCGGTCATCGGCTCGCCGGGCGGCGTCAGCCGCTTCGTGAACCTCCGGAACGTCCCCTTCCTCGCCATCAACGGCGGGAAAGACTCGATCTTCGACGCGACCCACGTGAAGGAGGCCGTGGACCTGATGAAGAAGGCGGGCATCGACCTCACCTTCAAGTTCATCGAGGAGGCGCCCCACGACCCCTTCCTCATCGTGAAACACAAGGACGAGGTCTGCGAGTTCCTGAAAGCCCGCCCGCGCAACCCGCTCCCGCCGGTCGTGGACTGGCAGGTCGACCCGTCCCGGACCGGCTACGAGGCGGGATTCCCGGCCAACACCTTCCGGTGGATCCGCATCGAGGAGACCGCCGCCGGCGCCACCGCCGGCCCCTTCGACGACTTCGGCGGCTGGGTTCGCCAGGACCTCCCGCGGGTCCGCGCCGAGAAGAAGGAGGGCAACCTCGTCGAGGTGAAGACCCACCGGGTGAAGCGGTTCACCCTGCTCGTGTCCGACGCGATGTTCGACCTCGCGGCGCCGATCGAAGTGACGGTGAACGGGAAACCCGCCTTCAAGGACACCGTGAAAGCCGACGCACGGATGGCCCTCGAGGAGATGCGCCTCTTCAACGACCGCCGCCTGGTCTTCTCCGCGCGGATCACCGTCGAGGTGGAGTGAGATGGTCCTCGCGGCGACGGAGTTCTCCGCGGGCGCGCTCGCGATGGGGCTTCTCGGCGGGCTCTGCGTCTTCCTCTTCGGGATGAGCCAGCTCACGGACGCCGTGAAGGCCGTGGCCGGCCGGGGGATGAAGACGCTCCTCTCGCGGCTCACCACGGGCCGCTTCCGCTCCGCGCTGACCGGGGCGCTGGTCACCGCCGTCTTCCAGTCCTCCACGGTGACCACGGTCCTCGCGGTCGGCTTCGTCTCCACGGGGCTGCTGACCCTCTCGCAGGCCATCGGCATCATCATGGGCGCGCACGTCGGCACCACCGTGACCGCCCAGATCATCGCGTTCAAGGTGACGAAGTACGCGCTGGTCCTGGTCGCCGTCGGCTACGGCGTGCGCGTCTTCATCCGCACCGAGCGCTCGCGCCAGGCAGGCATGATGCTTTTCGGCCTCGGGCTCCTCTTCCTCGGGATGGAGCTGATGATGGAGGCCACGGCGCCGCTCCGGGGCCAGCCGGCCTTCATCGACTTCCTCGGCTCGCTCGACCATCCGATCCTCGGCATCGTCATGGGGACCCTCGTGACCGCCCTCGTCCACAGCTCGGCGGCCACGACGGGCGTCGTCATCGTGCTCGCGAGTCGCGGCCTCATCACCCTCGAGGCCGGCATCGCCATCGTGCTCGGGGCGAACATCGGCACCTGCGTCACGGCGATACTCGCGGCGCTGGGGAAGGGCCGAGACGCGCTGCGCGCCGCGCTCGCCCACCTCTCCTTCAGCGTCGTGGGCGTCCTCCTGTGGGCGTGGTTCATCCCCCAGCTCTCCTCCATGGTCCGGGCCGTCTCCCCGCCGGACGCGCCGAGGCAGATCGCCAACGCCCACACGCTCTTCAACCTCGCGAACCTGATGCTCCTGATCTGGTTCACGGCGCCGCTGGCGGCGCTCCTGCGCCGGCTCGTGCCCGAGCGCCCGGCGAAGGTCCCGGAGATCCGCGTGCCGAAGTACCTGGACGCGGGGCTCCTCGAAACCCCGGAGCTGGCGCTGCGATCGGCGTGGCTCGAGGTGGGCCGGCTCGGCGCCCACGCCCGCGGGATGCTGGCGGGGCTTCTGCCGGCCGTGCTGCGCGGCCGGGAGCCGGACCTCGCGCGCCTCTCGCGCGACGAGGAGGACCTCGAAGCGCTCTACGAGGAGATCCTCCACTACCTCCGGCAGATCTCGATCCGCGCCACGACGACCGCCCAGGTGGAGGAGATCGGGCGGTGCATCGCCGTGCTCAACCACCTCCAGAACGTCGGCCGCACGATCCAGACCAGTTTCGTGGAGCTCGGCCGCGATCGTCTGAAGCGCGAGGTGGAGGTCAGCCCCGTGACGGCGGAGGTGCTCGCGCCGCTCTTCACGAAGGTCCTCGAGGCCTGCGACCTCTCGCTCGCGGCGGTGGCCCGGAACGAGCGCGAGCCGGCCGGGCGCGTCCTCGATCTCAAGGACGAAATCCACGACCTGAGCGCCCGGGCGAAGGCGCACCTGCTCGACCGCCTCGCCGCCGACGCACCGAACCGGCAGTGGACATTCCGCATCGAGACGGACATCGTCGAGAACCTGAAGCGCCTCTACTACTTCGAGAAGCGGATCGCGAAGGCGGTGCTCGGCGAGTTCGAGGCCTCCGAGGGTCGCGCGGCCCCGGAGGCGGAATGAGCGGGGCGACCCGGGCCGAGGGTGAGAGCGTGTTCGTGGGGCCGGCGGGCTGGTCCTACGAGGACTGGAAAGGGACGGTCTACCCGCGGCCCGCGCCGAAGGGGTTCGACCCGCTCCGGTATCTCTCGGAGTACTTCGACCTGATCGAGGTGAACGCGACGTTCTACCGGCCTCCCGCCCGGACCACGGTGGAGTCCTGGGCGCGCCGGGTGCGCGACCGGGAGCGGTTCCGTTTCACGGTGAAGGCGTGGCAGGGCTTCACGCACGAGGAGGAACGGCCGGCCGGCGAGGCGGAGGCGATGGCCTTCGCGGAGAGCCTCGCTCCCCTGCGGGCGGAGGGGCGACTGGGAGCCCTCCTGTTCCAGTTCCCTTTCTGGTTCGCGGACCGGCCGGCGAACCGGGACCGGCTGGCGCGGATCGCGGAGTGGTTCCGGGATCTCTGCCCGCTCGTGGTGGAGGTCCGGAACACCTCGTGGCTGCGGCGCGAGCCGATGACCTTCCTCCATGAGCGCGGCCTCGGCTTCGCGAACATCGACCTGCCACCGGGGCGGGGCAACCCGCCACCCACGGAGTTCGCGACGACCGACACCGGGTATGTGCGGCTCCACGGCCGCAATGGTGCGGCATGGTTCGCGAAGGGCGCGGGCCGGGACCAGAAGTACGACTACCGGTACTCCCCCGCCGAGGTCGACGAGTGGGTCCGCCGGATCCACACGGTCCGGGGGAAGACGGTTTCGACGTACGTCGTGACGAACAACCACTTCCGCGGCCAGGCCCCGGCGAACGCCCTCGAGATCATGGCGAGGATCGCCGGCCGGAGCGTCCCGATCCCACCCCCCCTCGCCACCACCTACCCCGACCTCGGGGATGGGGACGTACGTACCTTTTCACCTTTCGGCGGCTAGTCGGGGATGGGGACGTACGTACCTTTTCACCTTTCGGCGGCCAGCCGCCCCTCGCCGCAAGCCCCCAGGCGCGCGGGAGCCTCTCGGCGACGGGCTGCCTGGGACGGACTTCACGCCGGCAAGCTCTCGCGGACGGTCCGGCGTGGGGATGGGGAGACGGAACCTCGGGCGGCCGGATGCCGCGGGAGACGGTCCGGGCCATGGAGCGGGGGTGAGGTACGAAAAAGTGAAAAGGTACGTACGTCCCCCAGTTCGGTGCGGGGGCCGAGGTGGAAACGGTTGCCGCGCCAGGTGACCCGGGAGGAGAGGAAGGGCACGACGTGGAGCAGACCCGTCGCGAGGCTCCGCGCCAGTTCGAGGGCAGGGTAGACGAGGAGGGGGCGACGGATCCCCAGCGCGCGCTCGGCCCGGGCGCCGAGACCGGCCGAGAGGAAGAGCAGTGCCGCCGCCGCGAGCACCGCCGGGAGGCTGCCGGCGACCAGTGCACCGAGGACCGCGAGGAACACCGGGTTCGCGAGGATCTCCCCCGCGTACCCCGCGGGACACATGCGCCGCCGGATCCGGGCCCAGCGCAGATGGCGGCCGACGAACTCCCGGAACGTGAGGCGTCCGAGGACGTTCGCCACGGGCACCGGGCACAGCCGGGTCCGCAGGCCCATCCGGCGAATCTCCTCGCCACTGACCTGGTCCTCCGCGAGGAAGCGCCCGAGGAAGGCGAAGCCGCCCATCGCCCGCAGGTGCTCCCGCCGGAGCAGCATCGACTTGCCCATCACGCAGGGCAGGCGCAGCACCCGGTCGGTGGCCGCCACACCGGACAGCACGAACGTGTTCAGGTGGTATGACTCCAGTGCGCCTCCCACCCCCGATCCACCGTTGGCGGTTACCGGGGCCGAGACGAGCCCGACCCCGGGTTCGATTAGGAGGGAGACCACGTGCCGCAAGTGGTCGGGGGGGAGGCGCACGTTGCTGTCGCTGATGAGGAGCAGATCGTTCCGTGCTTCCTCGAGCGCGTTCGCGAGGTTGTTGACCTTGGGGTTCCGCCCGACCTCCACGGCGCTCACGACGAGCCGGGTCCGGACCCCGGGGTGCCGCGACGCGACGGCACGGACCACGGCGATCGCCGGATCGTGCTCGTCTCGCACGGCGCAGATGACCTCGAAGTCCGGGTAGTCCTGCCGGTAGGCGCTCTCGAGGTTCCCGGCGAGGTTTTCGTCCCGCCCCTTCAGAGGCTTCAATATGCTGACTCGGGGGAGTGGCTCGGGAGGAACGGGGACCGCGGCGTCGAGGACGCGCCGGCGCCCGAACCAGAGGAGTCCGAGGATCACGAGTCCGACCCCGAGGATCGAGGTGAGCATGATCTGGATCACGTCCGGAGTCTCGCATCCCCCCGAGAAGCCCGGGTAAATGCCGCCACAAATGACGGAGAACCGCCTCCCCCTGGTCGCCGCCGCCGAGATGGGCCTCGGCCATCTTCGCGCCGCCCGCAGTCTCGCCGACCATTTGGGGACCCGAGTCCACCGGGCGGACCGCCCCCCCCTCGCCACGCCGCGGGAGGAGACGGTCTGGGCACGGGTGCGGCACCTCTACGAACTCACCTCACGGCTCTCGCAGACGCCGGTGGTCGGCCCGGCCTTGCGACCGGTTCTCAACGCCCTCACTTACATCGACCATCTCCATCCCTATCGCGACCAGTCCCGGCCGGTGCGCTCGGTTCGGACCCTCGACCGGATGGTGGAGCGTGGCCTCTGCCGGAACCTCGTGGAGCGCCTCCGCCACTCGGGGGTTCCCCTCCTCACGACCTTCTACACCCCGGCCATCGCCGCGGCGCGGGCCGGTCTCGAGGACGTCTTCCTCGTGGTCACGGACGTCGACATCCACCGTGTCTGGGCTCCCGTGAATCCGGCGCGGACCCGGATCCGCTACCTCGTCCCCAGCCAGCGCGCGCTCCAGCGCCTCCGAGCCTACGGCGTCCCCCGGGCGAACATCCTCCATACCGGCTTCCCGCTGCCTCCGGAGCTTCTCGGTTCGTCCGGGGATCGCATCCTCGAGCGGAACCTCGCCGCCCGACTCGTCCGGCTGGATCCGGCGGGGGTCTTCCGCTCCCAGTGGTCCCGGCATCTCGCCCCGGACCTCGCCGACCTGCCCGCCGAGGCGGCGGGCCCCCCCCAGCTCCTGTTCGCGGTGGGCGGAGCGGGTGCCCAGACCTCGATCGCCCGGCGGTTCCTGCCCGGCGCGGCCGAGGCCGTGCGGAGCGGACGGCTGCGCCTCGTCCTGGCGGCCGGCACGCGGGCGGAGCCGGCGGAGCGGTTCCGTCGCTGGGTGCGCGAGGCGGGCCTCGGCGAGCACCTCGACGACTCCGTCCGGGTCCTCTTCGAGCCGGATTTCGACGCCTACTACGATGCCTTCAACCGGGTCCTCGAGCGCACCGACATCCTCTGGACGAAGCCGAGCGAACTCGTTTTCTACGCCGCGCTCGGCATCCCGCTCATCCTCTCGTGGCCGGTGGGCGTACAGGAGCGATACAACCGGCGGTGGGTCGTCGAGCGCGGAGCCGGACTGAAGCAGGGCGACCCCCGCTTCGCCCATCTCTGGATCTCCGAGTGGCTCCGCGAGGGGCTCCTCGCCGCCGCCGCGTGGTCCGGCTACCTGCGCCTCCCGCGCGAGGGCACGTTCCGGATCGCCGAGGCCGTGCGCGGCGCGATTCACGAAAACATCACGAACCGCACCGTCCCGTCTTGACGCGGATCGACCATCCTGTCGCGGCACTCGCATGCGACAGGAGGCGGCCATGCCGGACGACATCCGCGTGCAGGTCCTCTCCCCCGGACAGACCGGCGACCTGGTCGCCCGGGGGTTCGTCGCGGCGGATCTGCACGTCCATTCCATCTACTCCGAGGACGTCCTGTCGGAACGCACCCTCCCCGGCGCACTCGTGGAACGGGCGCGGCGCGAAGGGCTGCGCTTCCTCTCGATCACCGACCACGACACCATGGACGCGTATGTGAACGTGCTCGGCTTCGACCACGAGATGGTGGTCCCCGGCGTGGAGATCCGGATCCGGGACCCCCGGGTCGGCCACACGGTCCACGTGAACGTCTACACCCTCGACCCGGAGCAGTTCGCCGACCTCGAGGGCATCGCCGTCGACCGCCGCGACATCGTCCGGTTCACGTCCTACTGCCGGGAGAACGACCTCCCCTTCCAGTTCAACCACCCGTTCTGGAGCGCGGTCGGCGAGTCGACGCCGGACCCGCGCGCGGTCGCCGATCTGATGTCGCTCTTCCCCGTGGTCGAGTTCAACTCGAGCCGCGTCGCGGAGAAGAACCACGCCGCCGCGCGCCTGGCGAGGGCCCTCGGGAAAGGGCTGCTCGCCAACTCCGACTCCCACCACGGGAACGTGGGCCGGGCGAGGTCCTGGGTCCGGGCCGGCGACTTCCGGGAGTTCTTCCACCTCGCGACCCGGGGCGAGGCGGTCCTC
>JALOQY010000037.1 GCA_025459285.1 Planctomycetota bacterium
CCTCAGGATCACGCTCGCGGAATCCGGCACCCTCGAGGCGCGCAACAAGGTCACGATCCGCCCGCAGATCAAGACGAGCGCGAAGGTGCTGGCCATCGTCGACCAGGGGACGCTCGTGAAGGAAGGCGACATCCTCGTTGAACTCGACAAGGCGGAGGTGGACAAGGAGATCGAGAAGCTGGAGGACAGCGTCATCCAGCTCAACGCGGAGCTGAAGAACGCCGAAACCGACCTGTCGATCAAGAAGGGGGAGAACGAGAGCGACATCGCGAAGGCCGAGCTGACCCTCGAGTTCGCGCGGCTCGAGCTGAAGCGCTACGAGGAGGGGGACCACCCCCAGAAGCGCCGAGAGAAGAAGCTCCGGATCGAGCAGTCCGAGTCCGAGCTGGCGCAGGCGGACGAGAAGTTCAAGCCGATGCCGAAGCTCCGGGAGCAGGGCTTCGTGACGCCGGTGGAGATGGAAGAGAAGCGGCTGGCGCTGGAGTCGGCGAAGGTGGAGGTCGACTCCGCGAAGCTCGACCTGGAACTCTTCGATACCTACACGCACCCGATGACGCTCAAGCAGAAGCAGTCCGACGTCACCGAGGCGGACCGGGAGCTGACGCGGGTCAAGGCCCGGGCCGAGGCGCGGGTCGAGTCCGCCGAGGCCGTGCGGATGCAGAAGAAGCGCCAGTACGAGGCGGCGCTGCAGAAACTGGAAGAAGCGAAGAAGGAGCGCGGGAACCACACGATCGTCGCTCCGCAGCCGGGCATCGTGATCTACGGCGGCCAGCAGGACTGGCGCGGCGGCTCCGAGGACGAGATCAAGGTGGGGGCGACCGCGTTCCCCGGCCGGACGCTGATCGAACTGCCGGACCTGACGCTCATGGACGTGAAGCTCCAGGTCCACCAGGCCGACGTCGGCAAGCTCAAGCCGGGGCAGAGGGCCTTCATCACCCTGCCCGGCCGGACCGCGCAGCGCTACGAGGCCCGGGTATCGGAGATCAGCTCCGTGGCCGGGAGCCAGAACTGGCGCGATCCGGTGCGGCGCTTCGACGTGAAGGTCCAGATCGCGGACCGCGTGGAGGGGTTGCGCGCCGGCGTCACGGTGGAGGTGGAGGTCGATCTCGGCGAACTCCGGGACGTCCTCTCCGTCCCCCTGCAGGCCATCTCCTCCAGCGGCAACTTCTTCACGGTGTACTTGAAGGACGGCGGCGAGGTGCGGCGGCGCCGCGTGAAGCTCGGCGTCGCGAACGAGCAGTTCGTGCAGGTCCTCGAAGGGCTCGCGGAGGGCGACGAGATCCTGCTCGTGAACCCGGAAGTGGTGGCCGAGGACGAGAAGGAGGGGGAGGGCGCGCCGAAGGGAGCCCCCGCCGCGGAGAGTCCCGCGAAGGCGGCTCCGGCGGGCGGCGCCACGGAGGGCGGCCGGCCCGCGGGGGCGCGTCCGGGCGGCGGGAAGACCGGCGGTGGCAACCGGACGGGGGGCGGCGGCCGCTGATGGCGCTCCTCGAACTCGATGGCATCAACAAGGTCTACGGGGAGGGCGAGGTTGCGCTCCACGTGCTCCGCGACGTCGACCTCGCGATCGAGGAGCGGGAACTGGTGGCCCTGATCGGCGCGTCCGGGTCGGGCAAGTCCACGCTCATGAACATCCTCGGCTGCCTCGACCGGCCGTCCTCCGGCACGTACCGGCTGAGGGGGGAGGACGTGAGCCGTCTCTCCGACGACCGGCTCTCCGAGATCCGTAACCGGGAGATCGGCTTCGTCTTCCAGTCCTTCATGCTCGTCCCCCAGCTCACCGTCCTCGAGAACGTCGAGGTGCCGCTCTTCTACCGGGGACTGCCCCGGCCCAAGCGCCATGCGATGGCCCGGGAGGTGCTCGGCCTCGTGGGGCTCGCCGCGCGGATCGGCCACAAGCCGCCCCAGCTCTCCGGCGGCGAGCGCCAGCGCGTGGCCATCGCCCGGGCGCTCGTGAACGACCCGCTCCTGCTCCTGGCCGACGAGCCGACGGGGAACCTCGACAGCCGGACCGGCGAGGAGATCCTCCGCCTGTTCGACGGCCTCCACGCGGAGGGCCACACGATCCTCATGGTCACCCACGACACCCGGGTGGCGGATCGTGCGCAGCGCCGCGTCACGATCCGGGACGGGCGGATCATCGAGGACACCGCGGTGGAGCCGGCGGGAGGCAAGGCATGATCGGCGGCAAGTACGCCGAGATGTTCGCCCTCGGCCTCCGCAACATGCGGGGCTACAAACTCCGCTCGTTCCTGTCGATGCTCGGGATCGGGATCGGAGTGGCCTCGGTGATCGCCATGTTCGCCACCGCCGAGGGAGCGGAGCGGGAGATCCTCGCGCAGATCGGCCGCCTCGGCGTCCGGAACATCATCATCAACTCGGTGAAGCCCGCGGAGCAGCGGCAGGACAGCGCCGGAACCTCGTGGGTGCTCCGCTTCGGCCTCACCTTCCGTGACCACCGGCAGATCGCGGCCACCGTGTCCACGGCGAGCCAGGTCCTGCCCGTGCACACCAACTCGGACGTGGTCTGGGAGGGCAGCCGGCGCGTCGACGGGAAGCTGCACGGAGTGCAGCCGCAGCACATGAGGCTCCTGAAGCTCGACGTGACCGCCGGCCGCAGCCTCACGGAGATGGACAACCTCCTCTTCGCCCGCGTGTGCGTGGTGCGGCCGGGGCTCCTGCGCGAGCTCGGCTGGTTCGGCGAGCCCCTCGGCCACCGGCTCATGGTGGGCGAGCAGTACTACGAGATCGTGGGGCTCCTCGCCGAGGAGGAGTTCACCGGCCTGACCCAGAAGGCGCTGAACGTCGACTCGCGAAGCTTCGAGATCTACGCACCCTACGAGACGGTTCTGAAGCGCCACGGCACGACCTCCATCATCCGCAAGTCCGGCGCCATGGAGGCCACGGACGTGCAGCTCCACCAGATCCTGGTGGAGGTGGACGAGCAGGACAACGTCCTCGCCACGGCCCGGATGATCCAGCAGATCCTCGAGAAGTTCCACCCCGAGCGGGACTACGAGATGATCGTCCCCCTCGAACTCCTCGCCCAGCGGCAGAAGGCGCAGCAGGTCTTCTCCTACGCGCTCCTCGCGATCGCCCTCGTCTCCCTCATGGTGGGCGGCATCGGCATCATGAACATCATGCTCGCCACGATCACCGAGCGCACGCGGGAGATCGGCATCCGGCGCGCCCTGGGGGCGAAGAAGCGCCACATCGTCGCGCAGTTCCTCACCGAAACGGTGACGATGACCGCCGTCGGCGGTTGCCTGGGGCTGATGCTCGGCTTCCTCGCCGACTGGCTCCTGCGCACGTCCACCGGCTGGTCGACGGTGGTCTCCGGCGAGGCGGTGATCCTCTCCATGGGCATCTCCTGCCTCGTGGGCATCCTCGCCGGTCTCTGGCCCGCCGGCAAGGCCGCGCGCATGGACCCCATCGCCGCCCTGCGATACGAGTAAGATCCCCTTTCGGACCCGCGGGATCCTACAATCAGGCTGCATTCGGGAGGAATTGCGATGCAACGCATTCTCGTCACGCTCTTCGCCCTCGCTCTTCTCTCTGTCCCCGCCGTGCCGCAGGAGGCCGTGAAGGAGGTCGAACCGAACGACCTGTACTCCACTCCGCAGGTCGTGGTTTCGAACGGCGACGTGGCCGGCACCGTGGGTTTCGAGGAGGACGCCGACTGGTTCCGGTTCGAGGTGAAGGAGCCGACCTGGGTGCGGGTGAGGATCTCCGGCGCCGGGGATGTCGACTTCTCCCTCACGCTCCACGATCTCGAGGGAACCGCCCTGCATCACGCCGACGGTCAGCCGGCGGGGAAGCCCGAGGAGATCGTCCGGCGGGTCCGCCGGGGCGCCACGCTCCTGATGGTGCGGGGCCGCACGGCATCGCCGGGATCGGCCTACACCCTCTCGATCCGCGAGGTGGACCTGCTCCAGTACAAGCCCTCCATCGAGCAGATCAAGGCGGCGATCCGCAAGGGGCTCGCGTGGCTCGCGACGAAGCAGGCCGAGACCGGAGCGTGGCCCTCGGAAGTCTCCGTGCACGGGGTGACGGGTCTCTCCCTCATGGCGTTCCTCGGAGAGGGACTCCCCGAGTACGAACCGATCGTCGCGAAAGCCGCGGCGTTCTTCACGAAGGGATTCGTCCCGCCGGGGGCGAACGCCGAGGACCCCCGGTCCGAGGCCTCCTCGGCCGGGTGCCTCGTGGAACCGTTCTCGCGGCACCTCCTCTACGAGCAGGCCATCGCCGTGCTTGCCCTCTCCGAGCGGTACCACGCGACGAAGGACGCGAAGCTCGGGGAGATGGTGAAGGAGGGCGTGGCGCTCCTCGTGAGGTCCCAGAACACGCGGTCGAAGTCGGAGAAGCTCGAGGGGCCGATCGACGAGAAGGACGAGAACCACGGCGGGTGGCGCTACCTCCCGGCCAGCCTGGACTCCGACCTGTCGGCCAGCGGCTGGTGCCTGATCGCGCTCGTCGCGGCGTCGAAGGCCGGGATCGAGGTCCCCGATGCGGTGAAGAAGGACTACATGCCATTCTGCCGCCGCTGCTTCGACGAGGATCGGGGCATGTACGGGTACCGGGCCGGCGGCGGGAACATCACGAACACCACGAACGCCGTCGGCGTCCTGACGACGCTCCTGTGCATGGGCGGCGAGTGCCCCGTGGTCCGCACCGGCCTCCGGAACATCCGCAAGAACCTCCCGGTGTGGAACGAGGAGGGCGAGCCCGGACTCTACCCCTTCTACTACTGGTACTACGGTTCGCGGGCCATGTACGTGGCGGGGGGCGACTGGTGGAAGGAGTGGGAGGCCGTCATGTGCCCGCTGCTCCTCGATCACCAGAATGCCGACGGCTCGTGGACCGCGGCCCAGGAGGAGGAGGAGGTCGGGACGGCCTACTCCACCGCGATGGCGATCCTCATCCTCCAGTTGATGAGCGGCAATCCCCCGGCCTATCTGGAGGGGCTGAAGATCGACGACCTGTCCTATCCCTGCCCGGTGCTGGTGGACGACATCGAGGCGCTCCTCAAGGTGGCCGCGGGCGACGACCGCACGAAGGAGCAGCTCATCCGCGAGATCCGCGCGATGATCGGTCGTTACCGCGGGGAGTAGCACCCATGCGGGACCGAGGCCCACTCTCCACTCTCGCGGCGATCCTTCTCCTGGCCATCGGTGCCGGCGGACAGGAACCGCCGGAAATGCCGCCGTTCCCTGTCGGCTCCATCGGCGATCCCGTCCACCTGCGTTTCGAGGGAGTGAAGACCTTCTCCGCCGATGCCATCCGCACGGCTCTCGACCGGGTGCCCGCCGTGGCTCTTGCCTCTCACCCCCTGGCGCGCCGGGACAGGTGGCTCCCGCTGCTCGAGACTTGCGTCCGCGCGGGGTACCTCCACCTGGGGTTTCCGCAGGCCGAAGTCGAGGTGATCGATCGGACCGAGGTCTGGCCCATCGTGGTGCGGGTCGTCGAGGGACCGCGGTTTCGCTGCGGCGAGACGAGGGTCGCCGGACCGGCGGCCGAAGGAGTGCGCGAGTCCGAAGTGTGGCGCGATGAATTTTCCGCCCTTTGGCGCGCCGGGGAGCCCGCGCCGTTCGACGTGGCCACCCGGCGGGCCCTGCTCGACGCGGCAAGGCGGACGCTGGCCCGCAAGGGCTGGTTCTTCCCGGCGGTCGAGGTCACTCCGGTGCTCCGCCCCGCCGAGCCGGTGGCGGATCTGGAGGTGACCATCGAGCGGCTCGGTCCGCCCGGGAAGATCGCCTCGATCCGCGTCACGGGCGCCGAACGGACGACGCCGGAGGCGCTCGTCTCGTGGCTCGGTCTTGCTTCCGGGCAGAACCTCGATGAGGCGAGGCTCGACGAGATCTGGCACCGTCTCCACGACTCCGCGCGTTTCCTCGATTGCGATGTTGAGCCGGAGGAGGCCGCCCCGGACTCGGGCGGCATCGTCCTCCACGTCTCGGTCACCGAGTACGCGGAAGTCCCTCCGCTCCCCGCCGATCTGCCCCCCGAAGCCGCCGCGATGCTCCGACTCCGGGAGTGGCTCCTCGGTCTGAAGTCCGGAGACCCCGACATCGTGTTCCGATCGGCGCCCGGATTCTCGCCGGCCGTCCGCTTCATCGCCGCGCCCGGCAGAGGGTTTCTCTTCGAGTTGTTCGATGGCGACACCAGGACGATCCCGCGGGCCGCGATCGCGCTCACCTCGTCGACGACGGCCGCCTACTCTTTGCGGACCGGACGACGTCTCACGATCCCTGGGGCGGTGCTCACCCTCACGCCTCACGTCGCGCTCGCGTCAGAGCCCGAAGACCCGGAGCGCCCGTTCCGCCTCTTCATCGCCGCTGAGCCGAGTGCGACCTCCGATGGCGAGCGCCGGCCGCCCTGGATCTCGCTCCGACTCGAGCCGGTGGCCATGGTGGGGCTCCTCCTGCGGCAGGCGGGAGGGGCCGCCGCCGTCCGCGACGGCGTGCTCTCGATGTCGGGGAGGGCCGGCTCGGTGCGCGTGGCGGCCGCCACCGGGCAGTTGCTCGATGGCGAGAACCAGGAGTCGTCGGCCCGGGTCGAGCCGGGGGCTTTCGACGCCGCAATCCGGAAGCTCGACGCCGCGTGCGGCGGGGGTGAGATGTTCGACGCCGGACGACCTGTGGGGTCCGTCGTGCGGTTCGCGATCGCCGACCTCGCGGGTCCGAATTCGCCGATCACCCGCCTGCTCGGCGGATCGGTTCTCGACCCGCTGGAGGAACTCCGGGCACCGAAGACGGGCGAGCCGTTCGAGGTGCCGCCGATCCCGGGCCCGGAGCAGTACGATGTCGTGCCGGCCTTCGCGGCGTCCGCCCTAGGGGTCGTCCGCCGGCTCTTTGCCGGTGGAGGCTGGCCATCCCTGCTCGCCGCGGAAGGGCTCCTCTGGAACCTCGGCGTGAGCGACCCGCGACTCTCGCAGAAGGTCGTCGAGAGACTGTGGCTGGATGAAGACGCCGGCCCGCTTAGCTCCCTCGCCGCGGCACTCGTCTTCTGTCGCGGGGATGACACGGCGGACGCGTTCGTCGAGCATGGCCGTGCACTCCTCGACGGGGACCTGTTCCGGAAGGACGTGGTGGCGATCCTCCGAGGCGACTCGCCGTTCTCGCGGACCCTCCGCAACATCGCCGGCGCGCTCCGATCCGCGCCGGACGAGGACATCTCCGCCCTGCGGGCGCTGCTGCCGCCTGACGCGAGGGCGGCTCTCGACGGATTCGTGGCCGTGCTCCGCTCCGTGGAGGGCGAACTGTCGGAGGACCTGCTCGTTGCCGCGCTTCTTCGCGCGTGGCAGAACGGCCTCGACCGCGTGGTGTCCGTCGCGCTCGAATGAGGGGCTTCGGTGTTGAGCGGTCATTCTTGTCCGGGCCCAGTTCCTCCGCACGCCTGGATCGCCGTCTCGAGCAGCGGGACATCGACGTCCCACCGCTCCCGCAGCTCAATCAGTGCCTTCAGAAGGCGTCGGTCGGCCACGTCGGTCGCGGTCTCCACAAGCAGCCACGACACGGTGCCCGACTCGAGCTCGTCGCGGACGAGGTCTGCGACTCTCGGGTCGCGGAGCTTCGCCAGGCCAGCCAGCGCTTCGTCACGCACGTGGGGGTGGGGATCGGTCACTCGCGCCCAGAGCGCCTCCCGGACTTCGGGGGTCCCGATCTCGAGTCCTCCCAGACTGAAGGTCGCCCAGTCGCGGACGTTGTCATCCTGGTCCCGGGACAGCCGGATCAGGGCCGAGACGCCCTCTGGCCGAAGGTCATTGCACATCGCCGCGCCCAGACCCATGGCCACGTTCCGCCTCACGTCGGCGGAAGTGCTTTCCGCGAACGGCAGGAGCGGTCCGAGGGCTCGCACGTCCCAGATGTGCGAGAGGGCATCCGTGATCGCCCACTGAAGGTGCGGGTCGCGCGCCCCGGGGATCATCCCATGGCTTCATCTCCGGGACAGGTGCAGGATAGCGTGGATGGGAGCACGCCGAGCCGATCTTCAGTCCGGAGGCGCCTCGGCCGCCGATCCCTCTGGTTGGATGGCGGACGCTCTGCCGGATGCTGCGCCGCCGCTGTCCGGAGTTCGACCCGGACCCGACGGTGGAGCCTGCGCGGGATTGCGTGATAGGATGCCCGGCGATGCGAGCGCTCGACAGCCGCCGAACTCGGGCTCCTCGACCTCCTCCACCGGGCGCGGTCCGGCGGCGCCTTCCCGGGCTGACCTCTGGGCCCCCGGCCTCCCTCCGGTCAGTTTCCGAGCCATCCGGGTCAGGAGGCGATCGGCGACTCCGGGAGGATCGTCGAGCCTCGAGAAACAGTCGTTGCCAGTCGTATCCTGCTGACAGCCCGTCGCCGGCAGGCTTCCGCTGGCGTGAGGGTTCACGCCGACGGGCTGTCAGCGGGGGAACTGCGCGCGGAGGAAGTGGATCGCCGTGGCCTGGCCGGCGAACATGCCCATCTGGCCGATCACGAGACCCTCGGGGCCGCCGCCCAGGAGGATCATGCCTTCCGTGTCGCCCCAGGCCTCGAGGAGGACCGAGTTCCAGTCCACCTGCGCCGCCGAATCGATGGCCTGCGCGGCGATCAGATTGAATGACGTGTCCGACTCGTCGATCAGGCCGAGCACGGCCGACGCGAAGCTGAAGAGCGTGCCGGAGAAGCCGCCGATGAAGGCGAAGCCGAAGCCGGCGAAAGCGCCCTCGATGCCCGAAACGGCCTCGCCCTCGGCGATCGCCTGGTGCCGGCCATCCTCGAAGACGCCGCGCCATTCGCCGGTGGCGCGCTCCGCCTCCATCCACGCCACCACGGGTCTTCCGCCGACCTCCACCGGCTTCGCCACCACGAGGGCCACGCGATCCGCGGCCAGGCGCTCGCCGAGGATCCGCCGCGTCCGCGGCGGGAAAGGCAGCCCGTCGAGGAGGCCGGCGTTCTCCGCCCCGAGGACCACGCCCTTCACGCCGGCGGCGCGGGCGGCGGCGAAGACCGACCGCACGGTGAGCGGCGTCACGGAGGACCCGCCCCGGGAGAGGCCGGTGGCGAGGAGGCTTCCCTCCAGCTCCGCGGAGAGGAGCCCGCGGGCGCCCAGCACGGCGGCCCGGGCGCTCGCCTTCGTCCCCGGCCGCGAAAGGGTGGCGAAGGAGTCGAACACGAGGTCGGTCATCAGGCGGTTTCGCCGGCCGTCGAGCGACACGGAGGCGATCCGCGCGTCTCCCGCGAAGCTCGTCGTGCCGTAGGCGCCGTCGAGCTCGCGGGCGAGCCGGCCGGTCGAATCGGCGAGGCACGCCGCGAGGGAGCCGGCGAGCGCCGCCGCGCGCGCGAAGAGCGCTCCGGCCTCCTTCTTCTGCGCCTCCGTGAGTTCCCCGGAAGCCGGCAGGAGCGGCTTCTCGTCGGGTTTCTTCCCGGCGGCGGCGGCCGCCGCCTGGGTCCGGGCCGCCCCCGGTGCCGGGCCGTCGAAGGCCACCGCGAAGGCCGTCAGGTCGTCGAGCCGGTCGAGGCCGTCCGGGCCCGCGAGATAGAGGTAGCGGCGCTCCCGCCGTTCGGGCGCCCCCCCCAGGGCGAGGGTCAGCTCCACCCGGACCTCGGCGATCGCCGGCGGGACGGTCCTCTCTCCCGGCGCCGCCTCCTCCTCGCCGTCGCCGAAGACGCCGCCGAGCTTCCCGGCGGGGTCCGCCGGCGTTGCCTCCGGGACCGGGCCGCCGAAGGGTTCGCCGAGGTGCAGGGTCCCGTCCACCCACAGGGCCGGCCGGAGCCGCGCCGTCGCGGCCCGTTTCCCCCGATCCGCCTCGTCCACGCCGAGGCAGCAGAGCGCGATGGGTTTCCCGTAGAGGTCGGCGACGGGCGCCTCGAAGGAGAGCGCCGTCGCGGGTCCGTCCTCCCCTTCGGGCTTCACGCATACCTCGATGCGCAGGCGGCGCGACTCCTCCGGCGGCCCATCGCCCTCGATGGGCTCGGGCGTACCCCGGCGATCCGGGGCCGGACGCGGGAGGAAGGGATCGAGGTCGGCCCACTCCTCCCCCTGCTTCACCTGCACGAAGACGTGGGCTCCCACGCGCTCCCGGAGTTCCGGGTCCTCGATCGGCGCGGCCGTCGCGTCGCCGGGCAGGAGGGCGGCGATTTCGGGGGCGGGACCCTTCGCCGGCAGGGCGGAGCGGAGGAGGACCGTCGCGTCCTCCCCGTCGAGCACCCGTTGGGCAAGCCTCGCCTCGTGACCCTTCGCCCGCAGGATGTGGAGCAGGAGCCACGCGGCGTCGGCGGCGTTGGCGGTGCGGTCGGCCCATGCGCCCGCGGGACCCTTCAGGAAGCCCGCGTAAGGCCGGAAGGCGAGGCGCCGTGCCACGAGGTCGCGGGCCGCGGCCGGATCCCCTTCGAAGGCCCCCACGGCGTCCTCGAGCGAGGGGTCCGGAGCGGGCTCCGGGGCGGCGTGGCCGGCGGGCGGAAGGAACGCGAGCACGGCGAACAGCAGGATGGGCAACGAGCGCATGGCAGACCTCCCCGGCGGTCCGTCGGAGGGAGGGCAAAACCACGTGAACGTCCCCGGCCTCGACGGGCCGCAGCCGGGAGAATCATGGCAGATCCCGATTGCGGGAGTCGCCATTTTCAGGGCCCCTGCCAGCCTGTCGGGGCCAAGGGCGATCTCCGCGCTGCGACCCCTCACCCCGACAGGCTGCTACCGGAGCGCCTCGGCGATACGGGCCCGGACGTCGCCGGCCTCGGCGGACCACGGGCGGGCCATCATCTCCGTGAGCACCGCCGTCGCCTCCTCGGGGCGGCCGGCCTTCTTCAGGGTGGCCACCAGCGCGAACCAGACTTCCGGATCGAAGGAGCGCAGGCGCACGGCGATCCGGCGCCGGGCGATCGCCTCGTCGAAGCGCTGCGCGGCCTCGCGCTCCTTTGCGAGGCGGGCATGGCCGTTGGCCTCGAGGGGCTCGGCCTCCACGTAGTTCGTCCGCGCGCGCTCGGCCTCTTCCGCCCGGCCGCCCGACTCGTACCGCTCGGCCAGATCCTCCATGAGCGCGAGGTCGGCGGGGGAGTACGTGAGCGCCTCGGCCAGCGCCGCCAGCGCCCCCGGCCCGTCGTCCGCTTGATCCAGGGCCTTCACGAGAAGCCGGTGGACCTCCCGATCCACCGGGGAGAGTTCCCGGGCGGCGCGGAGTTCCTCTGCCGCCTTCGCCCACTCCTTCCGGGCGAGGAAGACCTCGCCGAACGCCTTGCGGAGCACCGGGGCGTCGAGGCCGGTCTCCACCGCCTTCTTCGCGTGCGCGGCGGCGAAGGCGTCGAGATCGGGCAGCGCCGCGAGGGCCGTGCGCAGATGGTCGAGAGCGGCCTTTCGCTGCTGGTCGTCCTGCGCCGGCACGACCACCGCCGCGGCGGCGGCCGCCACAGCCTCCTCCCCCCGGCCGAGGGCGGCAAGCGAGACGGCCATTCGCCCGTGGCAGTGGATGAGGTCACCGGCGCCGGCGTATCCGCCGGACTTACGGCGTCGCTCGTACACCCGCACCGCCTCCTCGAAGAGTCGCGCGGAACGGTCGTGGTAGCCGCACTCGAAGCAGGCCTCGGCCAGCGGACGGATGGTTTCCGGAGTCCAGCGATCCGGTTTCCGGAGGAGCTTCTCCGTCTCGTCGGCCAGCGAGCGGCCTTCGGAGTCCCGGCCGGTCCCGTGCAGGCAGACGACGAGTGCGCACCGGGCGTCGAGCCGGTCGGGGTTCCCGGAGACGAGCCGGAGCAGATGCGGGATCGCCTCCCCGTGGCGGGAGAGTTCCATGAGCCAGTGCGCGATCCGGAGCCGTCCGTCGTCCGGGAGCCGGCCGCGCCCGTCGAGGGCGACGAGGGCGCCCACCGCCTCGGCCTTCCGATCGAGGCCGTCCCACAGATACTGCGCGGCGCGGAGCACGGTGGAAGGCGAGTCCGGCCACAGTTCCAGCACGCGCCGGGCCGCGGCGGCGAACTCCTCCGCCCGCTCCTTCCAGAACCACCCCGAGCCCCGGTGCCAGAGGCCGTGGCCGTGGCCCTCCCCGGTTCGCAGTTCCGAAACGAGCCGGTCCACGGCGATTCGCGCCAGCCGGTCGGCCAGTTCTCCCTCCGGCTTCACCTCCGCGCGCCAGCGGGCGAGCAGGTGGACGAAGCGGGACCAGCCGTCCCGATTGGCGCGGGAGTACCACGCCGGGTCCCCTTCGAGCTTCGCGACGAGGAGGGCCAGCGCGGTCGCCGGATCCCCGGCCTGGCGGACGGCATCGGCGACCGTGGCCCAGATGTCCTGCTCCTCCAAGGCCAGCCGCGCGAGCCGGCGGCGGAGCGGCTCCCGGGCGTACGCCGCGAGCTGCGCGGCCGCGTCCGGGACCTTCGCCCTCGCCCCCGCGAGGACGAACTGGCAGAAGAGGCGGACGCCCTCTGTCGTGAACTCCGCCGGCAGCTCGAGCAGGGCGTCGCCGATCTCCCGGAACGCCTCCGGGAAGAATGTCGCCTTGTCGCTGAACGGCAGGTACCGGGTCGAGGCCTCGAACAGGCGCAGCATGAACCAGGCCTTGTGGCTCTCGTCCGCCTGGCGGTCCCGCTCCGCGTGGAGGAAGCTCCCGGCCAGGGCGAAGCGCTCCCGGTCCATGAGCCAGGAGGCGTACACCCCGGCGAGGTCGAACGCCGTGGGTGGGAGCCGGCCGCCGGAGAGGTCGCGGACTCCGGCGAGGGCGCCGCCGAGGACGTCGAGCGCCTCGTCGTGGCGCCCGTACGACCAGAGGGTCCGCGCCCGCGCGGCCGCGATCGCGAGGAGATCCTCGGATCCGATGTCGGCGCGCGCGTGGATTTCCGCGAGCTGGCGGAGCTGTTCCGTCGCGAGCGCACCGTCGGGGATCTTCCCGAGGGAGGCGAGGAAGCCCGCGTAGAGCCGCGGTTCGCCGGGGAGCCACGCCGCGGGGAAGGCCTCCTTCAGACCGGCGAGCGCCGCCTCGGCGTGCGCCTCCGGCCGGTTCAGGACCTCCGCCGCGCGCCGGAGCGCGAGGATGCCGAGAGCGAGGAGGCCCCGCCGGTCCGTATCGGTCCCCGCCGCCGCCGCGCGTTCCGCGATCCGCGTCGCGAGAGCGTCAAGGGTCGCCTCCTCGTGGACGTTCGCGAGGATGTCCCGCACCTCGAGGAGATACGGGTAGATCGCCTCCGGCGAGTGGCCGGCGATGCCGTCGGCGAGCGGGGCGAGCAGGCGGACGTCCTTCGTGGCCTCGTAGAGGTTCGAGAGGGGGTGCAGGTGCTCGGCCGGCGCCGGCGCCTTCGTGAAGAGGACGCGGAGCACGCGGAGGACCTCGGGGTCGAAGCTCGCCGGGACTCCGTCCGGGCCGGGCCCCTCCGTCCGCTCGGCCTCCTGCCACACGCGCTGCACGAGCTCCCACTCCGACGTCTCGCCGAGCATGCGGTCGAGAGCCCGCTCCCTCCGGGCGTCCTCGCCGAGGGCGAGGTGCCAGCCGGCGAGCGTCGCGTACCCCGAGGCCGGCAGTTCGTCGGCCTTCGCTACCGCCTCCAGTTCCGACGCCGCGTCGGCCAGCGCGCCGCGCTCGGCGAGGAGATAGGCGAGGGCGATCCGGTAGAACCCCTCCACTCGGCCGGTGGTGGCAAAGGCGCGAAGCTCCACCACCAGTTCCTCCGGCCGGTCGAGGGCGAGAAGGAGGCGGAAGACGCGCCAGCGCCGGGTCTCCCGATCCTCTTCGGCCGCCGCGGCGGCGCGCTCCCGGGCGAGAGTCACGACCCGACCCGAAAGGCCCGCGTCCGCACTCCGCCGTGTGGCGAGGTACTCGAGCACGAGGGCCGCCCGCTCCTCGAAGGCAACGGCGAGGTCGGGAGCGGGGATCACGGGCGGCGAGAGGAGTGACTCGCGCGCCATTCCCTCCACGGCGGCGGGATCGCGCCCGGCCTCGGCGGCGAAGCAGAGGGCCTCGATGGAGAGCCACGGCGCGAGCGGCCCGGCGGCGCGCGCCGCCTCCTCGCGGAACCGCGCCGCGAGCGCGAGCCGGGCGCCGGTGCGGGCGGCGCGGGTCCGCGCGGCGAGTGCGGTGCGGGGGAGCTTCTCCCGCTCCGCGACCGGACCGAGCGCGGCCTCCACGCGGGCGGCGAAGAGCCCGTCGGCGAGGGTCCGGGCGGCGCCGGCGAAGAGGCGGGATTCCGTCTCCGGGTCCCGGGGCCCGTCCCCGGCGGGCAGGAGGAGGGCGGGGAGAAGCCCGAAGGCCTCGTTCTCCCGCTCCTCGGCCCACCCGGTCCGGAGGGTCCGGTCGAGGAGCGTTCCGGCTACCTCATGCCGCGCCTCCACGGGCTCCGAGGCGAGGCGGCGGCGCAGGAAGGCCGCGGCGCGCTCCGCGTCGCCTCTCTGGTCGAGGAAGCCGACGAGGAGGTCGGCGAAAGCCCGGCGCTCCTCGGGGTCCGAGGCGCGGTCGAAGCGCCCCTCGACCGCTTTCGCGAGGACCGCGAAGTCCTCGGCGGCCGTGTCGTCCGGGCCGAGGCCGACGATGCGGGCGAAGCGGGCGAGTCGCGACGGAGACGTCGCGGCGAGCCATCGCTCGGAGAAGAGGTCCGCGCGGAGTTCGTCGCGGATGGCGCGGTCCTCGTCGAGGCGGGAGAACCGCCAGTCGCCGAGGATCTCGAACGCCAGGTCCCCGGCGGGATCGTCCCGGCGCGCGAGGTGCCGGGCGGCGTCCCCGAGGGGCTTCACGAAGCTCTCGTCGATCCGGTTCGTCCAGTGGTTCCACGCGCCCCCCAGGGCGACGCGGAGCGCGGCGCGGAAACGGGCGGCGGCCGCGGAGGACGGATCGTCGCCGGGACCGGCGGCGAGTTGCCCGAGGATCTCCAGGTCGAGCGCATCGACCCGGCCGAGGTGGAGGAGCCCCACGAGGCGTCGTTCGAAGGCCTGCTGGTCCGCGGGGTTCCGGGCGAGCCAGCGCTCCACGGCGGCGAGGAATTCCGGGTATCTCCGGAAGGACCAGAGGAGGTCGGCGAGCCGCGCATGGACCATGCCGGCCTCCCCGTCGGTCCACTTCGCCTCGCGCGCGAGGCCGCGCTCCGCGGCGGCGATGGCCTCCTTCCGCCGGCCGAGCCGGGCGAGGGCGTCCATCTGTTCCGCGAGAGCCCCGACGTCGTCGGGGGCCTCGCGCGACAACTTCTCGCGGAGCGCGAGTGCTTCCTGCGGCTCACCCAGCTCCTCGTGCGTCTCCGCGAGACGCCGGTCGAAGAGCCGCGTGGCGAAGGCATCCTCCGCGTCCCGCGCGGGCAGCGCGTCCCGCAGGGTCGTGAGCACGTCGAGCCGCTCGTTGGGGCCGAGCGCGTTCGACGCGACACTCCACAGCGTCTCCGCGACGCTGGCGCGCATCGCCTCCGGCCGGTTCGCGACGCCCGCCGCGAGCCAGTCGATCGCCAGGAGCAGGTCCTCGCCGCGGCGGGCCTGACCCAGCAGAGCCGCGTGCAGGACGTCCGCGCCGGAGCGGTCCGGGACGAGCGCCTTCGCCCGGCCCCACTCGGCCAGCGCCTCGTCGATGCGGCCCCGCGCGGCGAAGTCGAGGGTCAGCACGAACCGCTCGGCGAACCCCGCGCGGTCCTCGCCCACGGCCTTCTTCGCCGCGGCGACACCGGGGTCGACGGGGCCGAGGAAGAGGACGTCCCCGATCGCCCCGACCCGGCGGGCGATGTCACCGGCCGCGTCCGGAGCGGCGGGCGCCGAGGCCTCGGTCCGGGTCCGGTAGGCGATCGTCCCGCCGGCGTCGATCTGCTCCACGAGGCCGGCGAAGGGGAGGCCGGCGACCTCCGTCCACTCCGACCAGCGGAGGGTCATGGTGACCGCTCCGCGGTCGAGCACGCGCTGCTCCACGGGGACGCGGCGCGCGGTATCCACGACGAGGAGCTGCTCGCGCTTCTGCGCGGGGCGGGAGAAGCGGATCGTCACGAGATCGCCGTCCCGGGAGAGGAGTTCCGCGGCGTGGCCGCGCAGGCCGTCGGCGAAGCGGTGGAGCGGGAGGCCGACTCCGACGAACCGGAGCCGCCGGTCGTTCTCCGATGCCGGCCGCTTCCTCCCGAGAAGCAGGTCCGGCCGCACCGCGGCGCGCGTGCCGGCGCGGCACCACGAAGTCTCCGGGTACGCGCCGCGGTGCTCGCGCTCGACGAGCCACTCGCCGGCGGCGTAGACGGCGTGCGTCCTGGAAACGCTCAGCCATTCGTCGCGGAGCGGGTGGGGGCGGCCCGCGGTCTGGCGGATCAGAAGGGCGCCGGCGAAGGCATCGATCTCCGGGGTGCGGTCGAGATCGTCGAGGATCCGCGCGACCTCCTCCGGCCATGCCGGCGCCGGAAGGACCTTCGGCTCCTCGGGGACCGGCGGCACGTAAGGGAACAGGCCGGAGATGTCGGGGAGCGGGGGGCCTTGGCGCGCCGTGCGGGGGGCGAGTTCCGATCGCAGCGAGGCTCCTCCCTCGTAGGCCCGCGACCGCCGGCGGAGGGCCTTGCCGGCATAGCCCATCCGGCTCTCGGCGTCCCGGAGGGCCGGGCCGGCGGGGGGCGGCGGAGTGGCCGGCGATCGGTGATCGGCCTCAATGAGCTTCTCGTCGGCCTCCTCGGTGGGCGGCGTTGCGTCGTGATCGACCACCTCGCCGTCCCCGTCCTCATTCTGAAGGGCCAGGTTCGGCTCGATGTACCGGCTGAAGGCGGCCGTTTCGCTGGTGGCCTTCAGATGCTCCACGAGTTCGCCCCCCTCGACGGCCCCGAAGAGGGCGGAGTCGCCCCAGCCGTACGCGACGCCGGCGGGGACGAGGTCGCGGCCGAGGCCGGCGATCTCCGCAAGGACCCGCGCGCGGAGCCGCTTGCGCCAGGTCCCGGCCTCCCGCATCGCCTGCCGCAGGACCTCGGCATTGACCTTGTCCCGCGCGGTGGCGAAGAGGGCCTCGCCGTCCCGCACCGCCACGCGGCGGGTCACGCCGTAGCGCTCGCGGTCGGCGTCGCTCTCGAGGACGAGGAGCGAGGTGAGCGGGGTGAGGATCCCGAACTCGGACGAAAAGGAGACGATTTCCTCCGTGAGCCCGGGCGTCAGCGTTTCCCGGAGGAGAGCGTCCACGTGGCGGCGCGCCCAGAGTCGCGGGAGGAAGTCGTTCCCGGTCTCGCCGGCGGCGAGGGCGAAGGGGGCGGTGTAGCGGACCGGCTTCCCGTCGAGCGTGCCGGTGACGATGACCTCGCCCGTCGTGCCGGCGGCGGCGGGGAGGAAGCGGCCGAGGACCGCCTGCTGCGCGCCGGCCGGGAGGTTCGGGAGGCGCTCCGGGTAGACCCGCGCCGTGCGGACGCCGGAGAACGACACCGCGAGGTCCTTCACCGGGGGCCGGGCGATCTCGGCGAGCAGGCGAGTGGCGGCATCCGCGGGGTCGGAGCCGGCCTCCCGGACCGAGCCGCCGCCGATTCCCGCGATCGCCGTGAGGACGGATTTCTCGAAGGACGAGCCGGTGGAGACCGCGTGGAACGTGCCCTTCGCCGTGGCGGCGAGGCTGCCGATCCGCCGCGCCTGCTCCGCGGGATCGGGGTCGACCGCGGTGCCGGCGCCGTCGCCGAGGCAGATCACCTGCGTCCCCGGGCCGGCGCGCGCCGAGGCCTCGGCCAGCGCCGCGTCGAGGTCGGTCCAGCCGAGGGAGGAGCGGGCGGCGAGGAAGGCGAGGGCGTCGGCGATGGCCGGATGACTCGCGGTCGCGGCCTCCTCCCTGAACCACCGGACCTCGCGGTCGTATGTGGCGAGGCGGAACGTGTCCGTCGGCCCGAGGAGCGACAGGAGCCCCTCGACGAACGAGGCCTGCGCCTCGCGGGCCGCGCCGTCCATGGAACCGGAGGTGTCGGCGAGGAGGATGAGATCCACGGGGTCGCCCTCCGGGGTGAGGGCGCGCGCGAGGCCCGCGGTCCCGGCGTCCGGCGGGGAGAGGAGCAGCAGGAAGTAGCCGTCGGGGCCGCGCCGGTGGGGGACCACGGTGAGCGGGGCCACGGCGGCGAGGTCGACCGAAACCTCGAAGTCGCGCTCCGGCGTCACTTCCTCCGCCACGTGCTCGATGCGGACCTGGTGCTCCGTCTTCCGGATCGTCGCGGCGTGGGAGGGGCACTCCGCGGCGGCGATCGGAAGGGTCGACTCGACGCTCACGCCGAGGGAGAGGGCGCGCAGCGGGTGAACCCGGAGCATCTCGCTCCGGAGCGCATAGGTGTAGCGGAGCTTCGTGCCCGCAAGGGGCAGGACCTGCGTGTAGCGGATCTTCACCCGCTTCTCG
>JALOQY010000320.1 GCA_025459285.1 Planctomycetota bacterium
AGTCGGCGGGGAGGTCGGGGTGATCTTTTTCTCTTGCCGTCGATCCCCGGCCCGGCTAGCCTTTTTCCCCCAGCCTCCGGCCGTCCACAAGGAAATCCCGTTCACCGTGTCCGACACCGGTCTTCCCCGCCACCTGGACTTCGAGAAGCCGATCTTCGAACTCCTGAAGAAGATCGACGAGATCCGGAACCTGAGCCGCGCCACCGGCATGGACCTGTCGGAGGAGGTCCGCTCCCTGAGCGAGCGGTGCGAGGCCAAGACGCGCGAGATCTTCTCGAGCCTCTCCCCGTGGCAGAAGGTCCAGATCGCCCGCCACCCCTCCCGGCCCCTCACGGAGGATTTCATCGGGCGCGTCTTCGACGAGTTCGTGGAACTCCATGGTGACCGGTGTTTCGGGGACGACAAGGCGATCCTGACCGGCTTCGCCCGGATCGGTCGCTTCAAGGTCCTGGTGGTGGGCCATCGCAAGGGGCGGGACACGAAGGACCGGCAGGCCTGCAACTTCGGCTGCGCCAACCCCGAGGGCTATCGCAAGGCGCTGCACAAGATGCAGCTCGCCGCCCGGTTCAAGCTGCCGATCGTCTCTCTCGTCAACACGCCCGGCGCCTATCCCGGCATCGGGGCGGAAGAGCGCGGCCAGGCGTGGGCGATCGCCGAGAACATCATGGAGATGTCCGCGCTGCCCGTGCCGATCCTCGTGGTGATCATCGGGGAGGGCGGATCCGGCGGCGCCCTGGGCATCGGGGTGGGGGACCGGGTGCTGATCCTCGAGCACGCCTACTACTCGGTGATTTCCCCCGAGGGCTGCGCGGCCATCCTGTGGAAGAGCGGGGAGAAGGCCGCCGATGCGGCGAAGGCCCTTCGGCTCACGGCCGACGATCTGATGTCCTTCGGGATCGTCGACGGAAAGATCCCCGAGCCGCTCGGCGGGGCGCACCGCGACCACGCGGCGGCGGCGGCGACGCTGCGATCGACGATCATCGAGTCGCTCGACGTGTTGTCCGGCGTGCCGGTGGACCGCCTCCTCGAGGACCGCTATCGCCGCCTCCGGAGCCTCGGCCGCTTCTTCACCGAAGTGGTCTGACTCTTTCGCATTCCGGGGGCCTCTCCCGTATACCTTTTCGTCAGTTGCCTTTCGGGAGGTGCCTCATGAGGAAGCCGATCGCGACGATGTTCCTGTTCCTTCTGATCGCCGGGGCGGTGGTGTACGGAACCACCCGGCTCGGTCTCTCCGATGACGGGGAGAAGGCGCTCCGGCCGGAGCCGGACGTGAAGGCGCTCATCGACCGGCTGGGGGAGACCGACTTCGCGGTGCGGAAGAAGGCCGAGGAGGAGATCCTGGCCCTGGGGAGCGAGGCTCGGGACGCCCTCGAGGAGGCGATGAAGAGCCATCCCGACGCCCACGTGAGGTTCGAGGCGGAGCGGCTCCTCAATCGTCTCGCGGAGCCCGCGCCGGAAGGCCGGCTGGCCCCGGCCCCGGAGGACGAGGCGATGCGGGGATTCGGTGCGGAGGTCCGGGACATGCTCCGGCGCCTGTCGGAGCACGGACTGCTTCGCGTGGAGGACCTCGACCGCTGGTCGAAGATGTTCTCCGGGGGCCTGCAGCCCGGCGACCCCTTCGGTACGAGGAGCCTCTCGAGGACCGAGGACGGGAAGACGGTGCGCTTCGACCAGGGGGCGGACGGGCGGGTGAAGGTGGAGATCGTCCGTGACGGGAAGAGCGAGGTCTTCGAGGCGGGGAGCGTGGAGGAACTGAAGGAGAAGTTCCCGGAGGTCTACGCGGAGGTCGAGCCACTCCTCGGATCCGTCCGGATCGAGATCGGGGGCGCCCCCTTCGATGACTGGTTCCGGGGACTCCGGCCCTTCGGCAGCCAGCGCGGCTTCCGCGCACCGCCGTGGTCCGGCGAGCCCCCCGCCGGCATCGTTCCGCGGACGGGCGCGCCCGGGGGATTCCGGCTCGGGGTGTGGGTAGGGGAGATGACCGAAGCCCTGCGGCACCATCTGAAGCTCGGCCTGAACGAAGGCGTGCTCGTGGAGGAGGTCGTGCCGGGCAGCATCGCCGCGCGAATGGGTCTCCGGCGGCTCGACGTGATCGTCAGGGTGAACGGCCGCACGGTGGGCGCCGCTGAAGACATCCGTGCGGTGCTCGGCGGGGTGGAGGAGGGGAGCACGGTGAAGGCCGAGGTCATCCGGCAGGGCGCTCCCCTCGAGTTGATGAGCACGAAGTAGCTCACGTCGCCGGCCGCCCGTCGCCGTGAGCACTCATGCGCGCGGAGGCCCCTCGGCGACGGGTTGCTGGCCCCCGGAGGGAGGAGGCCGGGAGGTCTTCATCCGGCGCAGGCGGAGTTGCCCGCAGGCGGCGTCGATCTCCCGCCCCCGGGGCGTGCGGACGTGGACGGGGATCCCGGCGGCCTCGAGGCGCCGGCGGAACGCCTCGACGTTCTCCGGGGTCGGCGGGCGGAAGGGGAGCCCCTCGACGGGGTTCATGGGGATCAGGTTCACGTTCAGGTTCCCGCCCCTGAGGAGGCCGGCGAGCCGTCGTGCATGCTCGGGCCCGGCATTCTCGCCCTCGATGAGGATGTACTCGAAGGTGACGTCCCGTCCGGTCTCGCGGAAGTAGTCGCGGGCCGCGGCCACGACCTCGTCGATGCCGTACTTCCGGTTCACGGGCACGAGACGGTTCCGGGTCTCGTCATCCGGGGCATGGAGGGATACGGCGAGGTTCAGGGGGAGACCCTCCCGGGCGAGGCGCCGGATGCGGTCGGGCAGACCCACCGTGGAGAGCGTGATCCGGCGTTTCCCGAGGGGGAGCCGGCGTACCGCGGCAACGACTTCGTCGTAGTTGAGGAGCGGCTCGCCCATCCCCATCAGCACCAGGTTCGTGATCTCCCCGGCGCCGCCGGCGACATGGGCCGCGTGAAGGAACTCCTCGAAGATCTCGTGAGCCAGGAGGCTCCGGGTGAACCCGAGCATCCCCGAAGCGCAGAAGGCGCAGCGGGCGGGGCAGCCGACCTGGGAACTGATGCAGAGGGTGAGGCGCGTTTCGGCGGGGATGAGCACGCATTCCACGAGCTCCCCGTCTTCGAGGCGGACGAGCAGCTTCCTGGTGGAATCGGGACTCTCGCGAATCTCGGAGATCTCCGAAGAGAGGAGGCGGAGCTTCGCGGGGAGGGCCTCTCGCAGGGCGGCCGGCAGGTCGGTCATCTCCTCGAACCCGCGGGCCCCGCGCGCGACCCAGGCGAGGATCTGCCGGCCCCGAAGGAGAGGAACGCCGAGGTGAGCGGCGATCTCCGGGGCGGTCAGGCGGGTGACGGACGGAGCCGGCCCCACGGCTCAGGCGCTTTCGCGCTTGCCCCGCGTGCGGCGCCCGCCGGGCCGGGTGAGGAGGCTGGCCTCCCGGCGCACGACCTCCGGGGTGAGGACGAAGGCCTTCTCGCCGTCGTACTCGGGCAGGTCGAACAGGGCGTCCAGCATGATGTCCTCGAGGATCGCCCGGACGCCGCGGACGCCGGTTCCCTTCTCGATCGCCCGCCGGGCGATCTCCCGGAGCGCGGGATCGGTGACCGTCAGCCGGGCCCCCTCCATCTCGAAGAACTTCTGGTACTGCCGGATGATGGCGTTCTTCGGTTCGGTGAGGATCTTCGTCATGTCCTCCTCGTCGAGCGGATGGAGCGCCACGACGACGGGAAGACGGCCGACGAACTCGGGGATGAGGCCGAAGGTCAGGAGATCCTGGGGTTCCACCGCATCGAGGACCGCGCCGACCTCCTCGCTGGACTCCGGGGCTCGCTCGAAGCCGATGGACTTCTGACCGACGCGGCGCCGGATGAGGTTTTCGATGCCGTGGAAAGCCCCACCGCAGATGAAGAGGATGTTCTGCGTGTTCACCTGGATGCAGGCCTGCTCCGGGTGTTTCCGTCCGCCCTGTGGCGGGACGTTGGAGATCGTGCCCTCGAGCATCTTGAGCAGGGCCTGCTGGACTCCTTCCCCGGAGACGTCCCGGGTGATCGACGGGTTCTCGGAGGTGCGGGCGATCTTGTCGATCTCGTCCACGAAGATGATGCCGCGTTCGGCTCTCGGGACGTCCCATTCGGCGTTCTGGAGCAGCCGAAGGACGAGGTTCTCCACGTCTTCGCCGACGTATCCCGCCTCCGTGAGAGTGGTGGCATCCCCGATCGCGAAGGGGACATCGAGGATCTTCGCGAGGGTCCGGGCGATCAGGGTCTTGCCGCAGCCGGTGGGGCCGAGGAGGAGGATGTTCGACTTCTCGATCTCCACGCCGGACGTGTCCACCCCCGAGGCGAGGCGCTTGTAGTGGTTGTGGACGGCGACGGAGATCGCCTTCTTCGCCCGGTCCTGGGAGATGACGTACTGGTCGAGCTGCTCGCGGATCGTGCGGGGGCTCGGCGGGGGCTTCGTGGGCGACGGCGGCACCGTCGGCCCCGCGGGCGCGCCCTTCCCGGTCTCCGTGTGGAGGATCGAGGCGCAGAGCTCTACGCACTCGTTGCAGATGTAGACGTGCGGGGGGCCGGCGATGAGGCTGTCCACGAGGTGGCGGGCCTTCCCGCAGAACGTGCAGCGCTCGCCGGAAGAGGGCGCTCGGGGGCTCATGCCTTCTTTCCGGGACCCGAGTCCCGCAGGCTCGTGATGACCTCGTCCACGAGGCCGTAGTCCTTCGCCTCCTCCGGCGCGAGGAAGTGGTCGCGGTCGGAGTCCTTCTCGATCCGCTCCACCGGCTGGCCCGTGTGCTGGGCGAAGAGCGCATTCAGGCTCTTCTTCAGCTTCAGAATCTCCTCCGCGTGGATGGAGATGTCGGCCGCGGTGCCCTCCGCGCCGCCCCATGGCTGGTGGAGCATGATGCGCGAGTGGGGAAGCGCGAAGCGCTTGCCCTTCGTGCCCGCGGCGAGCAGCAGCGCCGCCATGGAGGACGCCTGGCCGAGGCAGTAGGTGGCCACGTTCGGCTGCACGAACTGCATCGTGTCGTAGATGGCGAGGCCGGAGGTCACGTAGCCGCCGGGGGAGTTGATGTAGACCTGGATGTCCTGGTGGCGGTTCTCCTTCTGGAGGAACAGGAGCTGGGCGATGACGACGTTCGCCACCGTGTCGTCGAGGGCGCTGCCGATGAAGATGATCCGGTCCTCGAGCAGGCGGGAGTAGATGTCGTAGGCCCGCTCGCCCCGGCCGGTCTTCTCGATGACGATGGGAACCAGGTTGTCCTGCATGCAGCGACTCCGTTCTTGAATCGATCCTCCCGAGCGGCCCCGGCACACGGGCCGCCCGGCCTCCTCTCACTCCCGCGGCGGCTGTCCTGCGCCGCCTTCCGGCGGTACCGCTCCGCCTTCCGGCGGTACCGCTCCGCCTTCCGGCGCTGCCGCTCCGCCCTCCGGCGGTACCGTGCCGCCTTCCGGAGGTGACGCCGGGGCCGGCTCGGCACCGGCGTCGGCTGCGGGAGGGGCCTCTGCGCTCGAG
>JALOQY010000321.1 GCA_025459285.1 Planctomycetota bacterium
GGAGTCGATCTCCCGCCTCCTCGAATCGAACAAGGTGATCGCCGGCCTCGTGGTGGTCCCGCCGGGCGGTCCGCTGCCGCAGACGGCGGTGCCGGGGCAGCCGGGGGACCTCGTCCGCCCGCCCAATGTCGGCGGCGCCGGTGGGGGCGCCGGCCGGTTTCCGTCCTATGAAAAGCACCTCGGGCCGCTGGACGCGGGTGGAGCCATCGTCCCCTCGGGCGGCGCGGGCTCCGGTTTCGAAGGCCCCCCGGCCGCCCCCGAGACCCGGGCCGGGCTCCTGTCGCTGCCGGTCCACGTGCCGGAGCAGGGCGTGGTCCATCGCTTCGAGAAGCTGAACGGCGGCGCGCGCCTCGAGGTCTCCGTGGGGACGCCCGGCGCCGGCCGCGGTCTCGTGGCGCTGGCGCTGTTCGCCGCCGTCGCCGTGGTGCTGCTGGCGATCCCCCGCTTCCTCCGCCGCAAGTGACGCACCGGGGGCCAGAACCGGGTGAAGGTTGGAGCCCGGAGGGGGAGCGCCTATCCTGTGCGCCCCGCCGAAGGGGGGCGGGGCGGAGTCGGCGGTCATGTCACAGGGATTTGAGCGGCTCACGGTCGACGTCCTCTCGGACGGGGAGTTCCGTCTCGACGGGGGGGCGATGTTCGGGATGGTTCCCCGCGAGCGGTGGGAGCAGTTCTGCCCGCCGGACGAACGCCACCGGATCCGCCTCGCCACCCACGGGCTCCTCGTGCGGGGGCCGGGCTTCGTCCTCGTGCTGGAGCCCGGCATCGGCGGGACCGTGGACCGCGACGCGTTCGCCCTGACGAAGGAGCCCTCGCTGGAGGCGTCGCTTTCAGGGTTCGGGGTCGCGCCAAAGGACGTCACCCACGTCCTCTACACCCACCTCCACTTCGACCACGCGGGTGGCGGGGACCGGTTCCCGGGGGCCCGCCACCTCGTGCAGGACCTCGAGTGGCGGACGGCGCAGCGGCCGAGCGTCCTCCACAGCCGCTCCTACCGGGAGGAGGACCGGCTGCCCGAGGCTCGCGTGACGCTCCTCTCCGGCGAGACCGAGCCGCTTCCCGGTGTCCGGGTCCGGCCGACGGGTGGCCACTCGGCGGGCCATCAGGTGGTCATCCTCGAGGACGCCGCGCTCTTCTGGGGCGACCTCTTCCCCACGCGCCACCACCTCTCCCCGGCCCGGGTGATGGCCTACGACCTCGACCCGCTCGTGGTGGCGGAGCGCAAGGCCGGGTTGCTCCGGGAGTCCGCGGAGCGCGGCTGGCTCAACTACCTCTACCACGAACTCGATCCGCGCCCGTTCCGCCTCGACGCCGACCGCGGCCGCTACTCGATCGCGGACTGATCACCGGCCCGGCCCGGCCACCGGACCGGCACGAAGACGCCGTGGGTGTAGGGCGGGTCGAAGTCGTTCGTCGTCTGCGCGAGGTCGAACCACAGGTCGAAGGCCGCCGCCAGTTCCTCGTCGGATAGATCCCGGAGGTCGAGATCGTCGTCACTCAGGAGTTCCACGCGTCGCCTCCTCCGCCGGCGGGGGCGGGTGGGGGGGAAGCCACTCTTCGGCGAGCCGCAGCATTCGGGGGTGTGCTTCGGCGAGAGGCAGACCCGTGATCCCGCTCGCTCGCAGATGCTCGAGGTAGGCCTTGCCGGCGCGCTGATACACCCGCAGGCGGTGTGCGTCGGCCTCCTGCAGCGCGAGAGTCTCCCGGGTCAGGGCGATCGCGACGTCCTCGCGGGTCGCCTCGGTGCGGGCCACCTGGACGGGGAGGCGGGCAACATCTGCGCCGTGGGCCGGGACCAGTTCGAGGATGCGGTCGGGGTCCGTCGTGAAGAGGATCTCGCGCTCCGGGGGAAGAAGCCTCGCGAGCTCTCCGATGACGGCGTAGTCCTTCAGTCGCTGGGTACGCTTCATGAGGATCAGGTCCTCGAGGCCGACGACTTCCAGGCGCCCCGGTTCGGCGGGGCCATCGAAGTAGCCCCGCGCCACCGCCGCGTCGAGCCTCGGAGGCCGGGTCATGAAGTCGCAGCGGATCCGGCGGCCCGCCTCGTCCGGGAACTCGAAGTGGGACGACCAGCCGCCCCCGAGCCAGCGGATGTCCAATGGGGCTCCGGGCCGGTAACGCGCGTTGTGCGCCGCGAGTACTTCGAGGATCCGCTCGCAGGCCTCGGCGGATTCCGCGAGAATCCAGTCCCCGTCCTTGCTCATGATCGCCGTGCGATAGAAGACCGCGGCCTGGCCGGAAGTCAGGATGGCGATGCGCCCCCGGGCGTTGAACTCCCGCGTGAGATCGAAGTACACGTTCCGCATCCGACGGGACATTCTACGCCCCGGACGGGATCGGACCACGGTTGCGGTCCGGAGGGAAGGAAGTGCCGGGTCCCACCGTCGGGAGGCAGGACCCGGCGCGGGGTGGGCAAGACCCCGTTCAGGAGGGATCGGGTGGATGTCCCACCCGACGAGCCCCCATCAGACACCGGCGGGATCAAGATCGGTGAAAGGGTCGGACAAGCCTCGCGGTTCGGGTATCCTCCCGGTTTCGGCCGACTTCAGAGGCCTGGCACCGAACGCGTCAATCCGGTGGTTCGGGGCTTGGCCCCAGGTGCGTCACGGAGGGTGCGATGGCGGATGCGGTGAACGCGGGAGCGCCTTCTGCGGCGCCGGTCAAGAGGCTGTCGGGGCTGCTCATCTTCAGCACCTTCCTCACCGCCCTCGGGCTCCTGCCGGTACTCGACTTCTTCTGCGCGAAGATCGGGGTGAACCTCCCGTTCCACTTCCCGCTGGCCCTGCCGATCATCGGCCCGATCATCGCCGTGGTCCTCGCGTGGTTCGGCCGGGCCCGGGCCCTGCGGGACCCGAACATCGTGGGCCCGCGGTTCGGCGCCTGGTGCCTCGGTCTCGCCCTGCTCTCCCTCCCGCTCCAGGGGCTCCTCATCTACATCACGATGCCCGGAGCCGCCCTCGGCGAGCAGGTGGCCGGCCTGCACACGAAGTTCCTGCGCGGGCTCGAGGGGCGCGACTGGGCGGCCATGTACTCCGCGATGTCCCCGGAGTACCGCCGTACGCATACGCAGGAGGACCTCGCGGCGGAGTTCAAGGCCGCGTTCCCCGGCGAGGAGAAGATCGTCATCGAGGGCAAGATCGACCTCCGGAAGGATGAATTCGACATCGCGGCGCTCTCCGCCCGCATCAGCGAGTTCCTCGACGGTGAAGGGGGCCGCATCGAGTTCCTGCATCCCTGTCGCATCGACCAGCCGGAAGCCACGGTGGACATGGACATGACGACGGTCGTGGAACGCAAGGGGCGCGTGACCTTCGAGGCGCATCTCGAGTCCTACCGCCTGGCCCGGGTCGCCAAGGCTCCCGCCGCGCCCGGGGAGCCGCCGGTCGAGAAGCCGCCGGAGGCGCCGTCGGAATCCGTGCCGGAGAAGCCGGTGGAGTCTGGCCCGGAGGAGACTCCGCGCTAGAATTGGCGTGGAACCCGTGACGGTGTCCGAACGGAGGAGTCCCATGTCCTCGCGGCTTCTCGTCGTCTGTCTGTTGCCCGCCCTCCTCGCCGCCCCTCCGGCCGTCCTCGCGCAGGAGTCCTTCGCGGACCTCGCGAAGGAGTGGAAGGAGATGATCGGGCAGGACGGGTTCGTCACCGACCGTGTGGCCCTCGTCGGCCGCGTGGAGGACTTCGACGACCGGGACGCGGCGAAGCTCCTCCTCGACGGCGCCGGGAGCCTGAGCGCCCGGATCGACGCCCTCTTCAAGGACCTCGCGAAGGTCGAGACCGCCCTGAAGGAGGTCGACATCGAGGACGACATCCGGAAGGACGGGATGAAGAGCCGCGACGAACTCCGCGAGAAGCTCTCGGAGGTCGAGAAGCAGGTCTCCGGCCACCGGACCGTGATGGAGCGGATCCGCAAGGCCGTGCTGAAGCTCGAATCGGCGAACGCGCGCGCCGTGGTCGTCACCGCCGCCACCGCCGGCGGGGACTGGAGGCCGCGGGGCATCGCCGCCCAGGCCGCGGCGACGTACCCGACCCCGGAGGGGCGCGCCGCGGCGCTCCGGGCGCTGAAGGACAAGGAACCGCGCGTCGCGATCCAGACGCTCTTCGGCCTGAAGGACCGCAAGGACCCCGAGACCGTGGGCCCGGTGGCCGAGTGCCTCCTCAAGGGCGCGAACTGGGTGATGCAGTCGGCGGCGGCGGAGGCCCTCGGGGCGATCGCCGTCCCGGCCTGCGTCCGCCCGCTGGTGGAGGCGCTCTCGAAAGCCGATGGCCGGCTCCGGGACGACATCCGCCAGGCCCTCGTCAACTGCACCGGCCAGCAGTTCCCCGCGGACTACGAGGACTGGAAGAAGTGGTACGAGGAGCATCGGGCGGAGTTCGAGGCGGAAGGGGCGAAGCCGCTCGCGAAGCAGCCCGCGGGGAAGGCGGATCCCGCCGACGATCCCGGCACCTACTACGGCATCCCCACGCTCAGCAAGCGGATCGTCTACGTCCTCGACGTCTCGGGCTCGATGGAGCTGGAGATCGGCGGGAAGGGCGTCGCCACGCCGAAGGAGGGAGAGGAGGAGCAGGCCCGCGGTCCCAAGGTGGAGATCGCGAAGAACGAACTGAAGAACGCCATCCGGAAGCTGCCCGACGACGCCTGCTTCAACATCGTCGTCTTCAACCACAAGGTCCGGACCTGGCAGGAGAAGATGGTCCAGGCGAAGCAGGACACGAAGAACGACGCCTACAAGTTCATCCGGGACCTGAAGGCCTCGGGCAGCACGTGGACCTACGGCGCCCTGAAGGAGGCCTTCCGGTTCGCCGGGATCGGCGCCGCCGATCCGAACTACGCCTCCGGCGTGGACACCATCTTCCTCCTGTCCGACGGGGCGCCCACCGACCAGAGCATGCCGACGTCGAAGCTCATGGACCCGGAGATCGTCCTCGGCGCGGTGCGGGAGTGGAACGCGCTGTCGAAGATCGTGATCCACGCCATCGCCATCGACCCCCAGACCCAGGGGGCGACGTTCCGGCGGCAAGTACACGGAGAGGGGGTAGCCCGGTGGGACGCGCAATCCTCACGCTCTCACTTCTCGTGCTCGCCGCCCCCGCCGCGGGCCAGGACTTCAAGACCGCCCGGGCGGCCTTCGAGGCGGCCTTCAAGCCCGATCGGCCGGCGCCGGAGCGGGAATCCGCGGTCGCCGGGCTCATGGCCTTCGACGACAAGGAGACGGTGAGACTGGTCCTCGGCGGCGTTCCGGTCTGCGATCGCATCCTGGACGGACTCCTCGCCCGCCGGAAGGAGGTCGACGCCGAGATCACGAAGCTCGAGCAGGGCCAGATGTTCGCCGACCAGCGCACCCACCCCTCGGACGTGGCGAAGCGGCTGAAGGAGCTGAAGCGGGAGTCGGGGAGCCTCCGCGATTCGATCGACGCCGAACTGGTGGTCCTCACCCTGATCGAGAAGTCGCTCGGGAGCTTCCGCAGCGAGGGGGCCATCGCCTGGCTCGCCGGCCCGGCCCTCGACGACAAGCTCCCCCGGGCGCGCGAGCTGGCCGCCGCGGCTCTCGGCGAGACGGACGCAACCGCGGCGGTCCGGCCGCTCGTGAAGGCCCTGCGCGACGCGAACGACCGGGTGCGGCTGACCGCGGCCGCTTCCCTCGGCCGGCTGAAGGCCGCGGAGGCGGTCGACGATCTCCTGAAGCTGCTCCACGAGAAGGAGGCCTGGCCGGTCCGGGGCGCGGCGATCGAGGCGCTCGGAGAGATCGGCGAGCGCCGGGCGGTGGGCCCCCTCGTCCAGTGGATCGGGAAGGAGGAGGGCCGGCTCCAGCTCGATTGCGCGAAAGCCCTCGCGAAGCTGACCGGGGAGAACTTCGGGGCCGTCCCGGAGGTCTGGAAGCGCTGGTGGGAGGAACACCGGGCGGAATTCGAGAAGGGCGATGCGGAGCCGGTGGGCGGCGGCGGCGGGCCGGCCCCGGGCAGCACCGACGGGGGCTACTACGGCATCCCGGTCCAGACCGAGCGGGCGATCTTCATCCTCGACGTCTCGGGATCGATGTCGAAGTCGTCGAAGGACCCCGGCCGCGACCCGGCGGACGGCGAAGTCAGCAAGATCGAGTCGGCGAAGAACGAACTGGCCCGGGTGATCCGGGAGTTCTCGCCGCGGGGCCGCTTCAACGTGATCGTCTTCAACGACGTCGTGAAGAAGTGGAAGGAGACGATGGTGCCGTCGAACGCGGCGATGAAGGCCGAGGCGCAGGCCTTCGTGAAGGACCTCTCCGCCGCTTCCACCACGAACATCTACGACGCGATGGCGGCGGCGTTCGCCGTGGCCGGCATGGGCGCGCGGGACAAGTACTACGACCTCGGCGCCGACACGATCTTCCTCCTTTCGGACGGGTCGCCGACGAAGTCGGATGGCAGCCTCGACGACTGGGAGAAGGTGCTCGCCGCGGTGGCCGAGTGGAACCGCCTGAAGAGGGTGACGATCCACGCGATCGGCGTGGGCGGCCACAACGTCGCCTTCATGTCCCGCCTCGCCTCGGAGAACGGCGGGCAGTACGTGGCGAGATAGCGGTCCGCCGGCGAATCCCTCAGGGCCGGGACGCGGGCGGCCGATACCATCCTGAGGAAGTCGTGGACCATCCATCGCATCCGCTCCGGGAGGAACGAAGAACCCGTGCTGTTCCCCATCGGTGACGAGAACCCGTCCGGCCGCCGGCCCTTCCTGACCTGGGGCCTGATCGCCGCCAACGTGCTGGTGTTCACGGTGGCGAACCGCTGGCCGTTCGGCGGGTTGGGCGGAGAGCTCCCCATGAGCGTGGCCCGGGACTTCGGCCTCGTGCCGAGCAAGGTGGGGGGCCACCCGTTCACCTTCCTCAGCAGCATGTTCCTGCACGGCGACATCTTCCACATCCTCGGGAACATGCTCTTCCTCTGGATCGCCGGCGACAACGTGGAAGACAAGATGGGTCGCCTGCCGTTCCTCGGCTTCTACCTCCTCTCGGGGGTGCTGGCTTCGGCGACGTATCTCGTCTACACGGGCGGCTCCTCTTATGTCCCGCTGGTGGGGGCCTCCGGGGCGATCGCCGGCGTGCTCGGCTGCTACATGGTCTTCTTCCCCCGGGCGCAGATCCGGCTCTTCTACTGGTTCTACTTCTTCGTGGGCACCTTCCTCATCGAGGCGCGCTGGTTCCTGGGGTTCTGGATCGCGGAGAACCTGTTCTTCTGGCTCGTGGTCGGCAGCCGCTACGCCTCGGGGGTGGCCTATGCGGCTCACGCGGGCGGCTTCGCGGTGGGGATCGTCGCGGGAATGCTCCTCAAGGGCCACCTCCGCCGGTCCGGCCGGACGACCCGTGCCGACCGGCTCACGGGCTTCGCGGGATCCAGGGAGGCCGCCGCGCGGCCGAGTGCCCGCGTCGAGCCCGGGCCGGTGTCCTTCGCTGGCGAGTTCGTCGATCCCCGGGCCGAGACCCGTCGCTCGGGCCAGGACTTCTTCGGTCAGGAGGAGGCGATCACCGACATGCTCTCCGAGGAGCGGATGGATGCCGCCCTCGAACGCTACGCGGACTACCTCCGTCTTCCGTACGCGAAACCGCTCCCCTCCTGGGCGCAGATCGAGATCGCCGCCGAGTTCTTCCGCCGGGAGGACTTCGAGGAGGCTCTCAAGGCCTACCGGCGCTACCTCGCGCACTACCCCGCGGGTGCGGACGCCGCCGAGGCGAAGTTCCGCCTCGGGGTCATCCTCGCCCGCCACCGCCACGAGTACTTCCGGGCGAGGGAGTACCTTCTCCAGGCGGGCCTCGAGCACCCCCAGCCGGAGCTCCGCGAGCACGCCCGCACCGAACTGAAACGGATCGAGAAACTCCTGTAGGGGACGTACGTACCTTTTCACCTTTTCCCCGGCTCCGCCGCCCGGCGGGGCCCGCATCGTCGGTCCCGAGGTGCGCCGGGAGAGCCTCGAGGGCGGCGGCGAGGGCTCGCATGCGCATCGCCCCATCGTACGTCCCGGGTCAGTCGAACCGCCATGAGCAGTCCTCCCGGACCTCCCGCGTCTCGCCGCGCGCGAGGACCACCCGGCGATGCCAGCCCACGGACTGCGTGTGCCGGGGGCCGCCCACCGTGCGGCCGACGCGGTAGAACCACTCCCCGGAGGAAAGTCCTCCGAACCGGACCGGCTGTGGATTTCCGGGGATCGTCTCGCGGCGCAGGCAGAGGCCCGCGGGAGAGTACAGATGGACGACGTACCCGTCGCGTCGCGCCCCCCCCTCGTCGAGGTCGATGGCCAGGCTGGCTCCCGCCGGTTCGAGTTCGATCCTCCCGAGATCACGCCTCTCTCCCGGCGCGAGCGCCAGTGGAATTTCGATGGTCTCGATGCCCTCCCCGAGAATCCGCAGGGAGTACGAACCGGCCGGAATCCCGGTGAAGACGAGCGCCTCGACGGACTCGACCCGGGCGACGGCTCCCCGGACGACGGCGTCCAGGCCGTCGGCCTCGCGCTGGGCGCGGGAGAGCGGAGCGAGAACCGCGTCGCGCGCGAGCAGGATCGCCCGGGCCCGGCGGGAGAACGTCGCCCGCAGACCACCGGCGGCGGCGAGTTCGACGACGACTTCCCGCGCGTGGGGCCCGAGGCTGAAGACGGGCACCGTGCCGGCCAGTTCCCCGATCCTCACGACCAGCCCGTAGTCGCCATGGGGCAGTGGACCGAGCACCCACGGGGCGTGCGAGAGTCCGCTTCGCACCCGGAGGGCCGTCTGGCCCAGCGTGTCCCGGATCAGGATCTCGGCCACGGCATCCTCGGGCGGGTCGCCGCCGCATGGCCGCACGATGACCTCGTCCTCTCCGCCGGGCGGGCGCGGCAGCAGGAGTTCCAGGTCGACGCGGGGGAGACGGCGGACGGTCACCGCCTCGCCCCCCGGCTCCGCCCGGACCGCGAGAGGCGGATCGGCCTTGACCCGCAGGGCGAAGGCGCCGTCCGGGTTCCCCATGGCCCTCGCGACGACCTCGCCTCCCGGGCCGGTCACGACGATCTCGGCGCGGGCGACGAGGCGCCCTTCTCCGTCGATGACCTCACCGGCGAGGTCCGGTTCGTCGGGCGCCGGTCCAAGCGGTTTCGGTGCCGCGAGGGCGGCCGCCGCATCGCCGGTGATCGCCGTCTGGTCCGGACTTCGGGGGGGCGGATCGGCCGGCGGAGGCGACCCTCCCGAAAGGAGGAGGGCCGCCATGCCGATCGCCCCGAGGAGCGGCAGAAGCCACTTCATGGCTCACTCCGCCTCGGGCGTGACGGTCCCGGCCGGGCCGTCGTCACCCGCCGGCGCCGGGAGGTCCTCCGCATCGATCGGGTCGTCGGGCCCGAAGACCGCGGGCTGCCGCCCTTCCCGTTCTTCGTCGGTCGGCAGGTCCGGTGGCTTCGGTTCGCCCTGTTCGACGCCGCCGGTAGGAGGGTCGAATTCGCTCTCCAGGATGTCGGGGATCTTCGGCTCCACGGTGAACCGGTCCTCCACGCGGTCGTCCCCGACGCGGCAGGTTCCGGTCATCGTGAGATCGCCGTGCAGCACGCCGGTCACGTAGACGGAGGAGATCCCGATGACCGACTGGGCCGCCACGCGAACCTCGGCGGACGTGCTGACGCGGACGCGGCAGACCTTGCCGGGGCCGACGGTGGTCTTCGGCGAGTCGACCGAGTAGACGTCCGTCTCCTTCGCCCGGGCGGATTTCTGGAGACTCACCCTGAATCCCGCCGGGACGGAGAGGCTCACCGACGCGCCGCCGGAGTCGTCGACGGCGAGCTGGCCGCAGGCCGCGTTCTCGTTGTCGCCGGAGAACTCCAACGCGAGCACGCATTCGCCCCACGCCGTACCGTCGAGGATCCCGTCGGCGTAGCCGTTCCCGGGCCCGTAGATCCTGGTCGTGATCCGCCAGCGATGTTCGGTGGTGTCGGCGGCTCCCGTGAAGCCGAGGCTGTACCAGTTCGTCGTGGAGCCGGACCCCGCCCCGGACTGATCCGCCGACAGGGGGTCCGTGATCGCGAAGGCGTTGACGTACGCCACGAACGGGCCGGTCCGCGCGCAGAGCTTCGCGGCATTGCCGCCGTACCGCCCCGGATCGGCGGGGGCCCGGGCCGCCTCGCCGTGCTCGTAGGCGGTCCACGATGCCGGTCCCGCGAGCAGCGGAGCGCAGAGGACGAGGATGACGATCAGACTTCTCATGGCGGGAGTTCCCTTTCCCGCGGTGGGCGCCGCGGTCGCCGGGTCGGGGCCGGATCTTCGTCGATCCGGAAACAGGACGCACGCCGATCCCCGCGGTGACGGAAATCCTGCCGGACCTCCTCCGTCTCCGGTTCGTCATCCGGATTTGCCGTCTCCGCCTGCTCCGCCGGCCCGCCGTCCGGACGGCGGGCAGTGACCGTGGATCAGCGAGGACGGAGGGCGGCGTGACGGCTGAACAGGTCGCACTCGGTCGCGGGAACTCCGGTCGCCGCGAAAGAGACCCAGTAGCGTTGGATCGCTTCGGAAAGTTCGCGATCCACCTCGCCCACCGGAAGGCCCGCCGGCGGATTTCCGAAGACGAAGGGGATCTCGCATCCGTGCGGCGCGCCGAGGCCGAGGAGCCGGCCCGCGGGGGTGACCCGCGTGAAGTGGTAGAGCCATGCCTTCGCCGGGACGCGCTCCATGGCGCGCGCCATCTCCCGGGCCGGCGCCACGAAGGAGGAGATCGTCACGAGCCTCCGGAAGGTGGCCGAGACCTCCCCCTCGCGGGCCGGGGGGAAGAGCGCGAGCACCGCCTCGGCGTCCGCGCCGAAGACCCGCCGGACGGCGAGTCGGTAACCGAACTCCGAGCGGACGAGCCCCTCCCGCGCGAAGACGCTCCCGTCGTCGGCGGTGCTGCCGGCGATGAGGGGCAAGGCATGCTGCTTCCCCTCCCGCCAGAGCTTCACCGGGTCGTCGGGGAGTACGTACCCGTCCACCACCGGTCCGTAGCGGCGCTCGGGGTCGATCGTGGCCGGTTCGGCCCGGGAAGCGGCGAGCAGGGCCTCCGCGGAGACCGCGCGCAGCGCCGCGGCCGGGTCCTCGGCCTTCTCGCAACCGAGCTGGGCGGAGAGCGCGCCCCCCCGGCTCTCGAGGGAGAGCCGACCCCGCCACGTTTCGCGCAGCTTCCGGTCGATCCCCGACACCCCGCCGCTCTGGGCGATGGCGCGGTGGAAGAGGCCCTTCGCGAGCGGACTCACCATCAGCGCCGCGACGCTCGCCGCTCCCGCCGACTCCCCGAAGATCGTGACGCGGCCGGGGTCGCCGCCGAAGGCCGCGATGTTCCGCCGCACCCAGTCGAGCGCCGCGATCTGGTCGAGCAGCCCGTAGTTCCCGGAGACCTTCCGTTCCGACTCCGCGGAGAGGGCCGGGTGGGCGAAGAAACCGAACGGGCCGAGCCGGTAGTTGATCGTCACGAGCACGACGCCACGCCGCGCGAGGGGTGCACCGTCGTAGTACGAGAGCGAGCCCGAGCCCGTCGTGAAGCCGCCGCCGTGGATCCAGACCATGACCGGCCGGCGCTCCCGGGGGGCCGCCGCGGACCAGACGTTCAGCGTGAGGCAGTCCTCGCCCGTCGGACCGACGCCCCGGCGGTCCCGCACGAAGCCCGAGGGCTGCGGGCAGGAGGGGCCGAAGGCGTTGCAGTCCCGCACCCCCTCCCACGGAACCACGGCCCGGGGCGGGCGCCACCGCAGGTCGCCCACGGGCGGGGCGGCGTAGGGGATCCCGAGCCACGAGCACATGCCGTCCCGCTCCCGCCCGAGGACGTCCCCGGAGTCGATCCGCACGAGTCGGGGATCGACCGGCCCCTCCCTTGCGCCGGCCGGCAGAAGGGCTTTGAGGGCGATCAGGCCGAGAACGACGAGCAGACGGGGCATGAGGGAATGGAACCCTCCGGGCGGCGAGGAGTTCCGATCACCCGCCCTGCTTGCAGCCTGTCGGGGACAAGGGTCGCACCGCAGAGATCGTCCCTGGCCCCGACGGGCTGCTAGCCGAGGTCCTTCTTCTGGACCCAGGCCCCGTCCTTCGGCTTGAGCCAGTGGTCGGGCTTCGCGCGGTCGAAGTTCCGCTTGCCCGCCCGGTCGGCGACGATCTCCGGCGTCAGGGCCTCCTTCTCCGCGAGGATCGCGTAGAGGCGGCTCCGGTCGCCGTTCTCCTCGGCGAGGAACGCGCGGATCGTCGGGCTGTCGGCGTCCGGGCCGGCCTTCTGGTCGAGGTACTCCGTCTTCACCGCGGCGGCGTAGCCGTCATGAACCTCACCCACCTTCCCCTCGTTCGCGAGGCGCGAGAGTACGGGGTGGCGTTTGATGAATCGCTCCTTCAGCTTCCCGAGATCCTCCTCGGGGCCGGAGAGCGCGGTCGCGGTGAGCGCGACCAGCGCCAGCGCCATCACGATCGCCGTCCTCATGGCTGCTCTCCTTTCCCGGCGCCATCGCTGTCGCCGGCGTCCTGGTAGTCGAAGAAGTCGTCGAGTTCCTTGTCGACCTTCACGAGCACGTCCACCGTGATGTGGATCGGCTTCACCTCGATCGGCTCCATCGTCACCGTGTGGTGGAAGCAGCCGGCGAGCATGAGGACCGACAGGATCACGGCCACCGTCGCGATCTGGCCCATGCACGTTCCCTCTCACCTGAGCCCCCGGGTCTTCACCCGGTCCAGTCCGAGCTTCACCGCGAGGACGTCGCGGATCGTCCGCTCGATCTCGCGGAAGTTCACCGTCAGGTCCAGCTCCTGCGGGACCGTCCGGCCCGCGCCCTTCGTCCGCACCGACAGTGTCGGTCCTCCCGACGCCGTCACGAAGTCGAAGGCGAGGGTCTCGAACGCGAAGTCACGCAAGCTTTGTACCACACGGTCCTTCACCAGCTTTCCGTACTCGTCCTCGGGGAGGGTCGAGAGGATCGACTCCGCGAGCTCCGGGTCGAGCACCTCGAGAGTCCCCCCGCCCTCCGCCCGGAGCGAGCCCCCGGGGAGGCCGATGAGAAGCGGGGGCCCCGGCCGGATCCGGATCGGCACGGTGCCCCAGAGCCGCCCGCGGCCCCGG